>JANNTF010000475.1:0-1345 GCA_031403455.1 Alphaproteobacteria bacterium
CCGCGGCGGCGATGATCGCATCGGCGATCATCGGCTCGATTTCGTCGAGCGTCCGGTTCGCGAGGGCGGCGGCCTTCTTCTGCAACCCGAAGCCACGAATCAGCGAACCCGGCATGCGCTCGGTGCCGATGGCGAAGAACGCGAGCGAGCGTTGCGTCTGAGCGCCCCAATAGCGATCCTGGGGCACGTCGATCGGACCGAAGGAATCGCGTTCGCTGCGCGTGTCATTCGTCATCGCTGCTCCTTCGGCGCCGCCGCGCGCCTGGCGTGGTGTCCATGGTCCTGCGACGTTAACCCTCGCGACCGCCCGATTAGGGAATAATTAGGCTGCGGCCCCGTACTCGTCCAAGGCAACCCGCGGAAGGGCCCATGCGCATTCGACCTGTCACGATCCGCCTGCTCCTCTGCGCAATGTTGGCGCTGGCTTCCTGGCCGTCGCCGGCGCTCGATCTCGACGAAGCGCGCCATCTGCTGCTGCGGACGGGATTCGGCGCGACCCCCGGCGAGCTCCAGCGCTTGCAGCCGATGTCGCGCGAGCAGGCGGTGAGCCGGCTGCTCCGCGACATCCGGCAGGCGGCGCTCACGCCGCCGCCGAGCTTCATGGCCAATGCGCATCCGGATTGGCCGGCGCAGTGGCGCTCCAAGGACGAGGAGCGGAGATCGATCTTCAATCGCGCGCGCGACGCGGAAGCAGCGGAGTTGAAAGCGTGGTGGTGGCAGGAGCTGATCGCGACGCCGTCGCCCTTCACCGAACGCCTGGTGCTGTTCTGGCACAACCATTTCACGTCCTCGATGGACAAGGTGCGCGCGCCCAATTACCTGTTCGCGCAGAACGCCTTGCTGCGCACGCATGCGCGCGGATCGTTTCGCACGCTTGTCCATGCGATCGCGCGCGATCCGGCGATGGTCCGGTATCTGGACTCGCTCAACAACCGCAAGGCCGGACCCAACGAGAATTTCGCGCGCGAGTTGCTCGAGCTCTTCACGCTCGGCGAGGGCCATTACGGCGAGGCGGACATCAAGGCCGCCGCGCGGGCCTTCGCGGGCTGGCACAACGACGAACACGCCGGGGTATTCAAACTCAATGCGCGCGAGATCGACGACGGCGAGAAGAGCTTCCTCGGGCGCAGCGGCGCGCTGACCGGAATCGACGTGATCGATGCGATCCTGGAGAAGCCGCAGGTCGCGCGCTTCATCACGCGCAAGCTCTGGCTGGAATTCGTGTCCGATGCGCCGGAGCCACGTGAGCTCGAGCGCATTGAGTTTGAATACCCCGGCGTGTTCGTCGTTGTGCCAGCCCGCGAAGGCCCGCGCGGCGGCCTTGATGTCCGCCTCGCCGTAATGG
>JANNTF010000476.1:0-4168 GCA_031403455.1 Alphaproteobacteria bacterium
CCGATCTCCGTGGCGCCGACCACGCCGGCGGCCGGACCCGACACGCAAGTGCGCACCGGCGTCGCGCGCACCGTGTCGGCCGACATCAAGCCGCCATTGGAATGGATCGTGTAGGGCTCCACCGGGATGCCGAGTGCACGCACGCGCGCGCGGAAGCGCTCGAGATAGGCGCCCATGCGCGGGCCGACGAAGGCGTTCACGACCGTCGTCGACACGCGCTCGAACTCGCGGAACTCCGGCAGGATCTCCGAGGACACGCTGACATAGACGCCCGGCATCAGCCGCTCCACCGCCGCCTTGGCGCGCTGCTCATGCTCGGGCTTGCGATAGCTGTGGAGGAAGCAGATCGCGATCGATTCCAGTCCGGCTTCGGCGAGGGTTCGGATCGCCGCTTCGAGGCTGGAATCGTCGAGCGCGGTGAGCGTGCGGCCATCGGCGCCGATGCGCTCGGTGACTTCGAGCCGATGCTCGCGCGGCACGAGCGGCACGGGTTTGGCGATGCGGTAATCATAGATCGACGGACGCGCCTGACGCCCCAGCTCGAGCACGTCGCGGAATCCCTTGGTGGTCAGCAGACCCGTCGCCGCGCCGCGCCGTTCGATGACGATGTTGGTCGCGACCGTCGTGCCATGGCCGAGATAGCCGACGTGGCGCGCATCCAGGTTGAACTCGGCCAGCATCTGCCGCAAACCGGACTCGATCGCCTCGGAAGGATCGCGCGGTGTGGACTCGACCTTGAAGAAGCGAACGACATCCGTCGCTTCATCGAGCCGGGTGAAGTCGGTGAACGTGCCGCCGACATCGACGCCGATGCGATACATCTCGTGATCTCTTCCTGTCAGACCGGTTGTGGGCGAAAGGCGGCTGGCGTCTCCAGCCGCCCCATCACGGAGTCGAGTTCCCCACCGCGCCAGCACGCGACGGCGTGGCTGGAGTCGGCCGGTGAGTCGCCTGGTGTCAGCGGCGGCGGCGCCGAACGACACGGCGCGATGGCGACCGGGCAGCGCGTATGGAAGTGGCACCCCTCGGGCGGCGAGATCGGATTGGGCACGTCACCGGTCAGGATGATGCGCTTGCGCCGGCGCTCGATGCGCGGATTGGGAACCGGCGACGCGCTGAGCAGCGCGCGGGTATAGGGATGTCGCGAATGCCGATAGACGGCGTTCGTATCGCCGATCTCGACGATCTTGCCGAGATACATCACCGCGACGCGCGTCGAGATGTGTCGGATCACGCCGAGCCCATGGGCGATGAAAAGATAGGTGAGGCCGAGCCTGCCCTGGAGATCCTGCAGCAGGTTGATCACCTGGGCCTGGATCGACACGTCGAGCGCGGAGATCGGCTCGTCGCAGACGATGAGGTCCGGCTCGCAGGCCAGCGCGCGGGCGATGCCGATGCGCTGACGCTGGCCGCCGGAGAGCTCGTGCGGATAGCGCTCGCCGAAACGCCCGCCCATGCGGACGAGATCGAGGAGTTCGTTGACGCGGGCGGTGATCGCGCCACGCCCGTGGCGCAACCCGTGCAACTCCACCGGCTCGGCGAGCGTGCGCGCGATCGTCATGCGGGGGTTCAGGCTTGCGTAAGGGTCCTGGAAAATGAACTGGATCTTGCGCCGCGCGCGGCGACGGGTGTCGCCGTCGAGCGTCGCGAGATCAGCGCCCATGAAGCGGATGGATCCGGCGGTCGGCGCGGTCAGCCCGACGATGGCGCGGCCGATCGTCGTCTTGCCGCAACCGCTTTCGCCAACCAGGCCCAACGTCTCACCGCGATGGATGGAAAAGCTCACGCCGTCCACGGCCTTCACGACACCGCCCGCGCGGCGGCCGAGGAATCCGCGCGACCGCGCGAAATGCACCCGCAGATCGAGCACGTCAAGGAGTGTCGCGTCGGGCGTTGTCATGTCGCGAGCTCGACCCAGGGCGCGTGGATCTCGCGCCGACAGGCTGCACGGTGATCCGCGCCGACGGCGCGCAAACTAGGCGCTTGGGTACGGCAGGCCGCCTCGGCATGGACGCAACGCGGCGCGAAGCGACAGCTGCGTGTCGCGCCGAAGGGCTCCGGCGGCAGTCCGGGAATGGGCGTCAGACGCCGCGCGCCATCGACCGGGTTCGGTACCGATTGCAGCAACGCGATCGTGTAGGGCATGCGCGGGTCATCGAAGATCGTCTCGGCGGGACCTTCCTCGACGATACGGCCCGCGTACATGACGCTGACGCGATCGGCCATGCCGGCGACGACGCCGAGATCATGGGTGATGATGATCAGCGCCATGCCGAGTTCGACCTGCAGCGAGCGGATCAGCTCCAGGATCTGCGCCTGGATCGTGACGTCGAGCGCGGTCGTGGGCTCGTCGGCGATCAGCAATTTCGGCCGGCAGGCGATCGCCATCGCGATCATCACGCGTTGGCGCATGCCGCCGGAGAAGTGATGCGGGAAATCGTCCAGTCGCCGCTGCGGCGAGGGAATCCCGACCAGCTCGAGCAGCTCGATCGCCCGCGCCCGCGCCGCGCGCGCGCTAAGGGCGAGATGGAGTTCCATCACCTCGGTGATCTGCCGGCCGATCGTCAGCACGGGATTGAGCGACGTCATCGGGTCCTGGAAGATCATGGCGATCTCGCGGCCGCGGATCCGCCGCATCTCGTCGAGCGGCAGGTCGAGCAGCTCGCGGTCCTCGAACCGCACGCTGCCGCCGGTGATGCGCCCGGGCGGCGAGGCGATCAGGCGCATGATCGCGAGCGACGTGACGGATTTGCCGGAACCGGACTCGCCGACGATGCCGAGCGTCTGGCCGCGCTCGACGCTGAGCGAGATGCCGTCGACGGCATGGACGAGTCCCGCGGCGGTCCGGAACTCGACCTGAAGATCGCGCAGCTCGAGCAATGCGCTCATGCGCCGATCCCATGGCGCTGCTCGAAGGCCGGCACGTCGATGCGCCGGCCGGTCTGTGCGCTTTCGATGCAGGCGAAACACAGGGCCAGCGAGCGCAGATGATCGGGGCCGCTGCAGGGCGGGTCGCGCCCCTCGCGCAAGGCTGCGACGAATTCGGTCAGCAAGGCCGCGCTGTCGTCGAAGAATGGCCGAGCATCGGCGATCGTCACCGCGCGCAGATCGCTATCCTGAGTCTGGGCGATCGCGAGATCGGCGAACAGCTCGCGCTGCACGATGACGCCGTTCGCGCAATCCGTGCGCCACTCGAATTTCAGCGCATCCCAGCCACCGGTCCAGGTGCCGAGGTAATTGACCTCCAGCCCGCCGTCGAGCGTGAGCAGGCAGCTCACATTCGCGTCATGGGCGTACATGCTCCACGGTGGATTCCAGCTGCGGCAGGCGACGTGCGCGACCTCACGGCCGTAGCAGAACCGGATCAGGTCGAGATGATGGATGCTCTGCTCGAGCAGCATCGGGTGGCGCATGGTCAGGGGATATTTGTTGAGGCCCGGGCGCTTGCCGTCGCGGTTGCGCTGATAGGTGAACTGCCCGAACCCGGGCGCGCCGACGGTCTCCTCGGCGATCAGCTCGCGCAGCTTGCGCGTGACGGGCAGGAAGCGAAAATTCAGACCGACGCTGAGCGGCAGCCGCGCTTCCCGGGCAAGCGCCACGATCGCCGTCGCCTCGGCCAAATCCGCGGCGAGCGGCTTTTCGCACAGGACCGGCAGCCCGGCAGCGAAGAGGCGCCGCAGCTGGTCGAGATGACCATCCGGGGGCGTGACGAGCAGCGCGGCATCGTAGCGCCCGGCGCGCAGCGCGGCCTCGAGTTCGGCATGGACAGGCACATCGGGATGCAGCCCCGTGAAGATCGCTCGGGCCTCCGCGCTCGGATCCACGGCCGCGGCCACGACAATTCCGGGCAGCGCCGCGATCACGCCGGCCCATTGCTTGCCGCGATTGCCAAGTCCGATCTCGAGGATGCGCAAGCTCATCGGCGCGTCGCCTCAACCCGCGAAGATCTTCGCGCGCGCGGCGTCGATGCGGCCGATCGCCTCGCGCATCCGCTCGACCGGCTGCAGCAGGCTGATCCGGATGTAGCGATCATCGGTGTCGCCGAACAGCGTGCCCGGAAAGACCAGCACCCGCGCCTCGCGCAGCATGCGCTCGCAAAATCGCGGCGCATCGAGGCCGCTCGCCTCGACATTGGTGTAGACGTAGAAGGCGCCGCCGGGATGACCGA
>JANNTF010000477.1:0-2809 GCA_031403455.1 Alphaproteobacteria bacterium
GCCCGGATGCGGGCATCGTCGTCATCGGCGGGGCGGATGTCACGTCGATCGCTCCGGCGCGCCGCGACATCGGCATGGTCTTCCAGAACTACGCGCTGTTCCCGCATATGAGTGTGGCGGAGAACATCGCGTTTCCGCTGGAGATGCGCCGGCTCGAGAAGCGGGCGATCCAAAGCCGCGTGGCATGGGCGCTCGAGACCGTCGGACTCTCGGGCTACGACACGCGCCGCCCCGTGCAGCTCTCCGGCGGACAGCAGCAGCGTGTCGCGGCGCGCCGGAGCGATCGACGTGACATCCGCCCCGCCGATGACGACGATGCCCGCATCCGGGCTCTCATAGCCGGCGATGATCTTGAGCAGGGTCGATTTGCCCGACCCGGACGGACCGAGCAATGTCACCAATTCACCGGCCGCGACCTCCAGATCGATGCCCGCGAGCGCGATGACGGAACCGAAGCGCCGATGCGCACCACGAACCTCGAGCGCATTGCTGGTGCCGCCACCCGCCTTGTTCACACGCGCGCCCGGTTCCGCGGCCGCCGCCGCGCGCCGGTCAGCTGATCAGCCATTTCGACCACCGCTCCTCGACCGGCTTGCTATTGGCGAGCCACCACTCGACGTCCTGCCAGAACTGGCGACCGATATGGTCCTTATGCGTGGGCAGGAAGGGCGCGATCTTGGGATCGACATATTGCGGACTCTCCAGATTGAGCCCCGGATAGGTGACGATGTTGGCGTAGATCGCCTGCAGCTTGGCGTCGGTCATGACGGCGAACATCTGCTGGGCCCAGTGCGCATCCTTGGCGCCCTTGGGGATGACGAAGGCGCTTTCCTTGATGCCGCCCTGGTTCCATTCCATGTGCAGCGGCGCACCCTGCTGTATGGCGGCGTAGTAGCGCCCGTACCACGCGCTGCCGGCGACGCATTCCTTGTCGATCAGCAACTGGGCCGATTGGGCGCCCGTCGTCCACCAGACCGTGATGTTCTTCTTGATCTCGGCGAGCTTCTTGAACGCGCGATCGACATCGATGGGATAGATCTTGTCGAGCGGCACGCCATCGGCGAGCAGCGCGAATTCGAGATTGTCGAGCGGCTTGTTCTGCAGCGTCCGGGGCCCGGGAAATTTCTTCACATCCCAGAAATCGGCCCAGCTCTGCGGACCCTTGCCGGCGGGCCAGACATCCGTCCGGTAGCCCATCACCGTCGAGTAGACGCTGCGCGTGAAGATGTGCTTGCGGTTCCTCAGATTGGCCGGGAACTGGGCGAGGTTGACGATCGTGTGATCGATCGGCTCGAGCAGACCTTCCTTCTCGGCGCGATAGGCGTCCTCGATCGCCAGCTCCGTGACCGCCCATTCCACATTGCCCGTCGTCACCATGGCCTTGAGCTTGCCCAGATCCGGCGGGCTCGAATCGACGACCTTGATCCCGAACTTCTTCTCGTACTCGTCGAAGAACGATTTCCTGAGCGCGGCGGCTTGCGCGCCACCGGATGCGTTCACGACGATCCGTGCCGGCTTGGCCGGTGTCGCTTGCCCATACGCGCCACGTGACAGACCGGCCGTGGCGAGCATCGCCGAGCCGGCGAGTGCGCCGCGACGTGAAATGCTTCGGTTGCTCATCGCTTATTCCCCCGGGTTCGTCGTGCGCGCGCCGCACGATCAATGGTTGATTGGACTATTCGCGCAAATCGGCTGTCAAGACGCCGTACCGCTGCGGCGTCAATCCGCGATACGCAGGAAACGCGCCGCGTTGTCGTGCACCCAGGCACGACGGGTTTCGGGCTTGAGCGGCAGCGCGTCGATTTCGGCCAGCGCCTGATCGACGGGCATCATCGGATAGGCCGAGCCGAAGATGATGCGATCCTTGAGCAGCGTATTGCCGTACTGCAGCAGTGCCTCGTAGCCCGAATGGGGAATGCCGAGCACTTTCGGGCGCACGGCCACCAGGCCGATCGACACATTCGCATGGCGCCAGGCGACGCCGATCAGCTCCTGCACCCAGGGCCAGCCCGGCGGTGAGGCGCAGACGCGCAGCTCGGGGAAATGGACCATCACCTCGTCAAGCGCACGGGGATGGCCGTATTCCATCAAGGTGTCGGTCGAGAAATTGATGCTGGCGTGGATGTTCACCGGAATGTCGAGCTCGATGCATTTCGCATAGAGCGGATAGAGCTTGCGATCGTTGATCGCCAGACGGTGTTCGAAGCATTGCAGGTTGAGCCCGCGCAGGCCCAGCTCCGTGACGGCATGTTCGAGCTCGCGGATCGCGGTCATGCCCTTGTGCGGGTCGACTCCCGCGAAGCCCATGAAGCGCGGCCCATGCGCGCGGCAGAAAGCCGCGACGTCCGCGTTGGCGATCTTGAAGCCGAACGTCGTCTCCAGATCGCGCGCCTTGACCACCACGCGCCGGGCGCCGAGGCGCTCATACATCGCGAGATAGGCGGCGAGCTGCTCGGGACCGACGGAGCGATCGGGGACGAGATCCTCGCTTGCGCGATAGACACGCCGATAATTCTCGAGATGCGGACCGGTCTTGTCGAAGGCGGGGATGGGTGGCTTGCTGCCGTAGTCGATGAACATGCGCACCCCGATTGCGAATGGCCGCGCCGCCGTCGCGGCATTTGACCGTTGTTTTGGCGGCCTCCTACAGTCGCTCGCGGTGCGGATGCACGGCAACAGGAGAATGCATGTCGAAGCGTGAGCGGGTGTTGAGCGTTACGGTGCCGCCATGGCCGGAACGGCGCCGTCGGATCGAGGAGGAGGCATTGCCCGCGAACGTGCCGGCGCTGCTCGATCAAGCCGCCGCCGA
>JANNTF010000478.1:0-6546 GCA_031403455.1 Alphaproteobacteria bacterium
CGATGGCGTTGCCCGACCTCAACGACGCCTGCGAGGCGCTGCGGCAACTCGAGCGCTTCTGGGACGATCAGCGGCTGGGGCTGACCAACTCCGCCGCGGCGTGACTCACCGGTTGCCAGCCTTGGTCAGGCTGGTTTGGCGCGAAACGCCCTCAACCGACGCGACGTGAAACTGATTGCCTCGAGGCCGGCCGGCAGATTAGCTGGCACGGCTCGGCTCGAGGGAAATCTGTGGCGGCTGGCTTCGTCGTGACTACCGAAGGATTGAAGAAGCGCTTCGGTGCCCTCGAGGTTCTGCGCGGCATCGACTTTCGCGCGGGAACGGGTGAGGTGGTCGCCATCATCGGGTCGTCGGGCTCGGGCAAAAGCACTTTTCTGCGCTGCCTCAACCTGCTCGAAATTCCCGAGGAGGGCAGCCTCGCGGTGGCCGGGGAAACCATCGCGTTCACGACCACGCGGCACGGGCGTATGCCGGCCGACCGACGCCAAGTCGATCGCATCCGCTCGCGGCTCGGCATGGTGTTCCAGAGCTTCAATCTCTGGTCCCACATGACGATCCTCGAGAATGTCATCGAGGCGCCGATCCACGTTCAGGGTCGCGCCCGGCCAGAGGTCGAGGGTGAAGGACTGGCTCTGCTCGAGAAGGTCGGCATCGCCGAGAAGCGCGATGCCTATCCGAGCCAGCTCTCCGGTGGCCAGCAGCAGCGCGCGGCGATCGCGCGCGCCCTCGCGATGCAGCCGGATGTAATGCTGTTCGACGAACCGACCTCGGCGCTGGACCCGGAACTGGTCGGGGAGGTGCTCAAAGTGATCCAGACCCTGGCGGCGGAGGGCCGCACCATGCTGCTCGTGACCCACGAGATGGGGTTCGCGCGCGAGGTCGCGACGCGGGTGATCTTTCTCCATCAGGGCCAGATCGAGGAGGATGGCACACCGGCGCAGGTCTTCGGCGCGCCGCGCTCGGAGCGGTGCCGTCAGTTCCTGGCGGCGCAGTTTCGCACCTGACCGGCGCGGCAGGCGGATGGAGCGAGTGACGATGAAGCCCATTCCGCTCAACGACGATCTCATCGGCGCCGTCGAAACCTCTCTCTGTCCCACCGCGGAGCCGTCCGCGCTCGGGCGGGTCACGATGCTCGCAACCAGCTTTTCGAGCGCGGGGCGTTTCGAAGTCTGGAGCTTCGCGCGCTTGGTACTGACATTCACGGCCGGCGAACTCGGCATGGATGATGGCGCGCATCTGCGCATCGCCTATCGCTGGACGCATGATGGCGGCGCCCTTCAGACGGATCAGCCCACGGCGATGAATTTCGTCACCGCGACGGCGAGCAACGGAGCCGAACTCGTCCTGAGTTACGGACCGGAGGCGCATACGCGGCCTTTCGATCGCGCACTCACCGTTACCGTTCGCCGTGGCTTCCTGGCGCCCGGCGAGACGATTGCCGTGACGATCGGCGACACCGACGGGGGTTCCCCGGGCTTTCGTCTGCAGAGCTTCGCCGAGCCGGGATTCATGCTGCGCGCCCTCGTCGATGCGATGGCGACCCAGCATTTCACGCGGCTCCCCGATCGCCTCGAAATAGCAATCCAGCCTGCTGCTGCGGTGAAGCTGCGACTGATCGCGCCGACACGCCGGCGTGTCGGCGAGTCGTGGTTCGCTGTTCTGCGCGCCGAAGATCGCTTCGGCAACCCCACGGCGTTTCCGGACCGGCGTATCCGCTTGCGCGCCACCGCGCCGCTCGCTGGACTTGCAGCGGAGTTCGCCGGTGGCGATGTCGGGTCGATCGTTCGCTACGGCCCGCTCCGTGCGGCGCGCGCCGGATCTCTGCGTCTGATCGCCGAGGATGTCGCCGACGCAACGATCATCGGATCAGTGCCGATCGAGATCGTCGAGGCAACGGCGCCGATCGCCGCCTGGGCTGATCTTCACGGTCAGTCCGGCGAGACCGTCGGCATCAACAGCGCCGAAGACTACTTCGCCTTCGCGCGCGACATTGCCTGGCTCGATGCAGTCTCCCATCAGGGCAATGATTTTCAGATCAGCGATCGCTTCTGGCAGCATCTCAACGCGGTCACCGCCGGCTGCGATGAGCCCGGCCGCTTCGTCGCGATCCCAGGCTACGAGTGGTCGGGGAACACGGCGGTCGGCGGCGATCGAAATGTCCTCTATCGGCACGAGAACCAGCCGCTCCATCGCTCGTGCCGCGCGCTCGTCCTGCCCAAGGATGCCCGCGACGCCGATGCGCCGACCGCGCGCATGTTGTTCGCCGCGCTCGCGCAGGCCGATGCGGTGTGTTTCGCCCATGTCGGCGGCCGCTATGCCGATATCGCGCAGGCGCATGACGCGTGGCTCGAGCGATCGGTCGAGATCCACTCGTGCTGGGGCACTTTCGAATGGCTGCTCGATGATGCGCATCGCCTCGGCTATCGCGTCGGCGTCGTCGCCAACAGCGACGACCACAAGGGTAGGCCCGGCGCGGCGCATCCCGGGGCGTCGACCTTCGGCGCTCTTGGCGGCCTGACCTGCCTGCTGGTCGACCGGATCGATCGCGACGCCGTCTTCGCCTGCCTGCGGGCCCGTCGGCATTTCGCGACGACCGGCGTGCGCCTCGACGTCGCGATCGAAGCTGTGCTGCCCGCCGATGCGGTGCGTCTGGACGACGGCGAACGGCGCGAGGTCAGGGAAATCGCGGTGCGTAGCGCGACGATGGGCGACATCGTGCGCACGACCGCGCCGGAAGTCGCGCTGCGGCTTCGCATCGCCGCGCCAACGCCGATCGAGCGTGTCGAGATCCGACTTGGCCGCGAGGTCTACCGCACGCTGCGGCCGTTCAGCGCGGCCGAATGCGCGAACCGCATCCGCCTGCAATGGGAGGGGGCGGCCCATCGAGGCCGCGGACGCCAGGTGATCTGGAACGGTTCGGCGCACCTCCACGGCGCGCGGCTGCGCGCTGTGCGCCCGGTCAATTTCTGGAGCCCGCACCATGGCGTCGACGCCATCGGGGACGATCGCATCGCGTGGCGCTCCGTGACGACCGGTAATCAGGCGGGTTGCGATCTCGTGCTCGAGTCCGCGTCGCCCGATGCGATGATCGCCTTCGAGACGTTGCACGTGTCCGGCAGCTGTCGGCTGCGCGAGATCGGAGCCGAAGACGTGGTCTTCGAGGCAGGTGGCCTGAACAAGCGCATGCGACTGTTCCGTCTGCCCGACACCAACAGCCATTGCGACTTGGACGCCGATCTCGTGGTTCCCTGCCGGCCCGACCGCGACACGCCGATCTACGTGGTCGTGACGCTGGAGGACGGCCACCGCGCCTGGACCAGCCCGCTCTACGTCGTGCGCTGAGCCAATTCGCCTGCGCCCGGACGTGACGTGAGCTGACGTGACGGTGAGCTTGACGGAGGGAATGCCGGTTGGGAAGCATAGGACACCGGATCAGCCGGCCAACCCAGCAGGACGGGGAGATTCTCCATGAAGCAGTATTGGATGATGGCCGCTGCGGCCCTGACATTCGTAACCTTCGGCAGCAGCGCCGACAGCAAGGAATGGAAGAAGGTCAAAGTCGCCACCGAGGGCGCCTATGCGCCGTGGAATTTCACCGACGCGTCCGGGAAGCTCGTTGGCTTCGAGATCGATCTCGCCAACGATCTGTGCAAGCGCATGAAGGTCGAGTGCGAGATCGTCGCGCAGGATTGGGACGGCATCATTCCCGGTCTTGCCGCCGGCAAATACGATGTCATCATCGCCGGCATGTCGATCACCGCCAAGCGCATGGAGGTGATCAGTTTCTCGACTCCTTACGCGAATACGCCCGGCGCGCTCGTCGTGCTCAAATCGAGCCCGCTCGCGAAGATCGCTGTCGACAAGAACTATCACCTCGAGCGCGACAAGGCCGAGGCCGACAAGGCGATCGCGGCGCTCAAGCTGGCGCTGAAGGGCAAGGCGCTCGGCGCCCAGGTCTCCACGACGCATTCGAATTTCGTCGAGACCTACTTCAAGGACATCGCCGACGTGCGCAGCTACAAGACGACGGAGCAGCACGACCTCGACATCACGGCTGGCCGCATCGATGGCGCTTATGCCTCGATTGGCTATTGGAAGCCGCTGCTCGAGAAGCCCGAAGGCAAGGATTTCGTGATGGTCGGCCCGACCTTCACGGGCGGCGTTTTCGGCAACGGCGTCGGCGCCGGTCTGCGCAAGGCCGACGACGATCTCAAGCTTCTGTTCGATGCGGCGATCGAGGCCGCGGTGAAGGATGAGACCGTGAAGCGCCTGTCGATGCAGTGGTTCAAGTTCGACGTCACGCCGCAGTGACCGTATGTGAGGACCGGCGGGAGGCGTTTCGCTCACCCCGCCGGTCCGATCCCTGATGGAACTCCTGAGCTTCGGCGATCGCGGCTGGGGCGACGAGCTCGCCAGGGCGACGGCGATGACGGTCGCCGTCGCCGGCTGCGCCTTCCTTCTCGGCCTGGTGTTCGGGACGCTGGGGAGCTTCGCCAAGCTGAGCGGCAACCGGCTGGTGGCCGCGGTCGCGGATTCCTACACCACGGTGATCCGCGGCATTCCCGAGTTGCTCGTCATCTATCTGCTGTTCTTCGGCGGCAGCGGCGCACTGATGTTCTTCGCGCGCATCTTCGGCCATACCGGCTATGTCGAGATCAACGCCTTCGCGACGGGCGTATGCGCCATCGCGATCGTCAACGGCGCCTATTCGCTCGAAGTGATCCGCGGCGCCGTGCTCGCCGTCCCGCGCGGCCAGATCGAGGCGGCGAAGGCGTTCGGCATGTCGCCCTGGACGCTGCTGCGTCGCGTGCTCGCACCCCAGGTGCTGCGCTTCGCCTTGCCCGGCCTCGGCAATGTCTGGCAGCTCGCGCTCAAGGAGACGGCCCTGATCTCGGTCACCGGGCTGGTCGAGATCATGCGCCAGGCGACCGTCGGCGCGGGCTCGACCAAGCAACCTTTCACCTTCTACGCGGTCGCCTGCGTGCTCTATCTCCTGCTGACCACGATCTCGGGTCAGGGCTTCGCGCGCGCCGAGCGCTGGGCCAATCGCGGCGTGCGGATCGCCTGAGCCATGGATCTGAAGTTCATGGCCGAGACCCTGCTGCGGCTGATCGAAGGTGTGCCGCTGCTGCTCAAACTCGTCAGCGTCTCGCTCGGCCTCGGCTTCGTCATCGCGCTACTGATCGCGTTCGCGCGGCTGTCCAGGATCCCGGCTCTGCGCGCATTCGCCGCGAGCTACGTGTTCCTGTTCCGCGGCACGCCGCTGCTCGTGCAGATCTTCCTGATCTATTACGGCCTCGGCCAGTTCTCCGCCGTACGCGAGAGCTTCGTGTGGCCGTTCCTGCGCCAGCCCTATTGGTGCGCGATCCTCGCCCTCACGCTCAATACCGGCGCCTATGGCGCCGAGATCATGCGCGGCGGTATCCAGTCGGTGCCATCGGGCCAGATCGAGGCGGCGCGGGCCTGCGGCATGTCCGGATTGCGGCTGATGCGCCGGATCATCCTGCCCATCGCGCTGCGGCAAGCCTTGCCCGCCTATGGCAACGAGATGATCCTGATGGTGAAGGCGACGTCGCTCGCCAGCACCGTCACATTGATGGAGGTGACGGGGATCGCGCATCGGATCATCTCCGACACCTACCGCGCGATCGAGGTCTTCGTCGTCGCCGGCGCGATCTACCTGCTGCTGAACTTCCTGATCACCCGCGCGATCCAGTGGGTGGAGTGGCGCCTGTCACCGCATCTGCGCGACGCACCCGCGACGATTCCGGTCGCGAGCACGGCGCTTGCACATTGACGACGGCGGCGTTCAGCCCGAGAAGGCCTGCAACCCGGTCTGGGCGCGGCCGAGGATCAGGGCATGGACGTCATGCGTGCCCTCGTAGGTATTGACCGTCTCGAGATTCATGAGATGCCGCATCACGCCGTACTCGTCCATGATGCCGTTGCCGCCATGCATGTCGCGCGCGACCCGGGCGATCTCCAACGCCTTGCCGCAGGAATTGCGCTTGATCAGGCTGATGGTCTCCGGCGCCAGCTTGCCGGCATCGAACATGCGGCCGGCGCGCAGGCACGCCTGCAGGCCGATCGCGATTTCCGTCTGCATGTCCGCGAGCTTCTTCTGCACCAGCTGCGTGGCGGCGAGCGGGCGGCCGAACATCTTGCGCTCGAGCGTGTAGCTGCGTGCGGCGTGCCAGCAGAACTCTGCGGCGCCGAGCGCGCCCCAGGCGATGCCGAAGCGCGCGCGGTTGAGGCAGCCAAACGGGCCTTTGAGCCCACTGACATTGGGCAGCAGCGCATCATCGGGAACCGCGACATCATCCATCACGATCTCGCCGGTGATCGACGCGCGTAGCGAAAGCTTGCCCTCGATCTTGGGCGCCGAGAGTCCCTTCATGCCTTTCTCGAGCACGAAGCCGCGGATGTCGCCCGTGTCGTCCTTCGCCCAGACCACGAAGACATCCGCGATCGGCGAGTTCGAGATCCACATCTTGGCGCCCTTGAGCACGTAGCCGCCGTTGACCTTGCGCGCGCGCGTCAGCATGC
>JANNTF010000479.1:0-1623 GCA_031403455.1 Alphaproteobacteria bacterium
CGCTCGATCCACTCCTCGGGCAGGACTCGCTCGAGCAGGAGATAGCCGTTCTCGAAATAGGATTCGCGCTGCTTGGTGCTGAGGAAGCGCGCGGGATGGGAGAGGATCTGCTCGGGTGTCATCGGCGTCACTCCGGATGCACGGCCATCGCGATCGTCATCTCATCCTTGCGGGTCTCGACGCGCAGCCCCTTGCGCGTGGCGAGCGCCGTATAGAGCGTGTGGAGCGGGATGGTGACGTAGGTCTCCGTCGCGTAGCGGATGGCGGCGATCATCTTCTGCTCGCGCCGCGCGGGATCGATCTCGACAAGCGCATCCTCCGCCATCGCATCGTAGACGGGATCGGAGAAATAGGCGCGGTTCGCATGGCCCATGCGCTTCGCCGGATCATAGGAATGCAGGATCGCGGCGAGGAAGCCGGAGGCCGTACCGGTCGAGCTGTTGCCCCAACCCATCAGGATCAGGCTGTACTCGCTCTTCGGCGCGGCGATCTTCGGAAAGAAGACGTTTACCGGCATCGTCTCGACCTTCATCTTCAGGCCGATCCGCGACAGCATCTGGCCCATCGCCTGGCAGGTCTTGCCGTCGTTGAGATAGCGGTTGTTGGAGCAATGGATGGTCATGTGGAAGCCGTCGGGATACCCGGCTTCGGCCAGCAGCTTCTTCGCACCGTCGATGTCGTACTTGACGCCCTGATAGCTCGGGTCGAAGCCGCCGAATCCCTCAGGCATCATCTGGGTCGACTTCACCGCCATGCCTTCCATCACGCGCGCGACGACCGCATCGCGATCGATCGACATCGACATCGCCTTGCGCACACGGATGTCCTTGAATGGATTTTTCGGCAGCGGCTTGCCCTCGGCATCGGTCGCGTAGGGCGTGGGCTCGCGGCCGACATCGAGCATCAGATACATCAGGCGGTCGGCCGGGCCGGTATGAACCGCCACCTTCGGGTTGCTCTGGAGGTTCGGGATGTCGTGCGAGGGAATGAAGTCGATCATGTCGACATCACCCGCCAGCAGCGTCGCCACGCGCGACGCATCGTTGGGGATGATGCGAAAGACGACATCCTTCCAATGCGGCTTGTCGCCCCAGTATTCCTCGTTGCGCACGAGCTTGAGTTCGGCGTCGGGGACATAGGATACGAAGCGGTAGGGACCGGTGCCGACGCTGGCCTTGCCCGACGCGAAATCGGCCGGCAGCGAATCCTTCGCCGCCTTGTGGCTGACGATGAAGACCGAGCCGAGCGGCGCCGGCAGCAGCGGATCGGGGACCACGGAATGGAATCGCACGGTGTAGGGATCGACGATCTCGATGCGTTCGATCGACCGTGTATTGGCGGTGTAGGGATTGGGATTGTTCGGCAGGTTCGCGATCCGCTCGATCGAGAACTTCACATCCGTCGCCGTGAATTCCTGCCCGTCATGGAACTTGATGCCCTGGCGCAGCTTGAACTCCCAGGTCAGCGGATCGACCATGCGCCACGAGCTCGCGAGGCCAGGATAGGATTGCGCGTCCTTGCCGCGGATCACGAGCGTATCGAACATGTGCATCGAATAGGCTTCGTTGGTCGACAGCCATTGGAAATGCGGATCGACCACCGTCGGCGTGCGCGCGCCGATGC
>JANNTF010000480.1:0-5638 GCA_031403455.1 Alphaproteobacteria bacterium
GTGGCGACCACCATCGGAAAAACTATCCGGAGTTACGTTGACCACGCCCATCATGAGCGGCCGATCCCCGCAGATCCGCGCGAAGGCGAAGGGTGCGTGTTGGGCGTCGGTTGACGGCGACATCATGGCGGCGGGGTCAGCTCCGATCTTCGCGGCAATCAAGCGGTGCTTCGCGCCACAAACGCAAACGGGCGGATCTGAAGCGATCCGCCCGTCGGCTTGGTCGTCGAATGCCCGATCTTCACGCCCCAGGTTGAGGCTCCGGCCTGAGGCCGCCGCTTTCCGGTCGTGGCCCCGAGGTCGGCACGGAGCCCCGCCTTCCGGTGGATTTTGGCGCATCGTCGCTCTCGGGCCGGATGATCGGCTCGCCGCGCATGAGTTGCTTGATCTCGTCGCCGCTGAGGGTCTCGAATTCCAGCAGCCCTTTGGCGATGGCGTGCAGATTGTCGATCTGTTCATTCAGAATGCGGCGCGCCACCGTCTCGCCTTCCTCGATCAGGCGGCGAACCTCGCCGTCGATCAATTCGGCCGTCGCCTCCGAGAGATTCTGGGTCTGCGTCACCGAATGCCCGAGGAAGACCTCCTGCTCGTTGGCATTGTAGCGCACACGGCCGAGCTTCTCGCTCATGCCGAACTCCGTGACCATCCGACGCGCCAATGCCGTTGCCTGCTGGATGTCGCCCCCGGCCCCCGTCGTCACGTTCTCGGGCCCGAAGATGATCTCCTCCGCCGCGCGGCCGCCGAAGAGGATCGCGAGGCGTGATTGCATCTCGATCATGCTCAGGGCGTATTTGTCGCGCTCGGGCAATTGCATCGTCAGGCCGAGAGCGCGACCGCGCGGAATGATCGTCACCTTGTGAACCGGATCGGTCTTCGGCACTTCCAACGCGACCAAGGCGTGGCCGGCCTCGTGATAGGCGGTGAGGCGTTTCTCCTCCTCGTTCATCGCCATCGACCGGCGCTCGGCGCCCATCATGACCTTGTCCTTCGCCTCTTCCAGCTCGGACATCGTCACGAAGCGCTTGCCGCGGCGCGCGGCCATCAGCGCCGCCTCGTTGACGAGATTGGCCAGATCCGCCCCGGAGAATCCTGGCGTTCCGCGTGCGATGACTTTCGCATCGACATCGGGCGCCAACGGGATCTTGCGCATGTGCACTTTGAGGATCTTCTCGCGTCCAACGACATCGGGATTTGGCACCGTGACCTGGCGGTCGAAGCGACCCGGGCGAAGCAGGGCCGGATCGAGCACGTCAGGCCGGTTGGTCGCGGCGATGATGATCACGCCTTCGTTGGACTCGAACCCGTCCATCTCGACCAGGAGCTGGTTGAGAGTCTGCTCGCGCTCGTCATTGCCGCCACCGAGGCCGGCGCCACGATGCCGGCCGACCGCGTCGATCTCATCGATGAAGATGATGCACGGCGCGTTCTTCTTGCCCTGCTCGAACATGTCGCGCACGCGGCTGGCACCGACACCGACAAACATCTCGACAAAATCAGACCCCGAGATGGTGAAGAACGGAACGTTCGCCTCGCCGGCGATCGACCGTGCGAGCAACGTCTTGCCTGTGCCTGGGGGACCGACGAGCAAAACGCCCTTGGGGATCTTGCCACCAAGGCGCTGGAATTTCTGCGGGTCACGCAGGAACTCGACGATCTCCACGAGCTCCTGCTTGGCCTCGTCGATCCCCGCCACGTCGTCGAACGTCACGCGCCCGACTTTCTCCGTCAACAGCTTGGCGCGCGACTTGCCGAAACCCATCGCGCCGCGGCCGCCGGATTGCATCTGGCGCATGAAGAAGACCCAGAGACCGAGGACGACGAGGAAGGGTAGCCAGGAAATGATCGACGACAGGAAGATATTGGTCGGCTCCTGCTCCGGGCCCGCCTCGATGCGCACGTTCTTCTCGCGCAGACGATCGACCATCTGAGGATCCTGCGGGGCGTAGGTGACGAAGGGTCGCCCGTCACGAAACGCGCCGGAAATGCTCTGACCCTTGATCTTCACCGACCCGACCTGATTGCGATCGACCTCGGACATGAAATCCGAATACGCGATCGGCTGGGAAGGACCTCGCGGCGCCGTGCCCTGAAAGATGTTGTAGAGGGCGACCAGCAACACCACGATGATGACCCAAAGGGCCAGATTCTTGCCGATGTTGTTCACTGCGGCTCCAAGCTCTTCCAAAGGCGATGCGGCTGTGACGCGGAGGCGTCGGCGTGCATCGAAAACTCTGACTACAAACTGACGGCCTGAAGACCAGCGAACGCCGCTCCCCCGAGCGCAGATCGCGGCCGGAACGTCACGTCGAACGTCGGGACGCTAACAAGCGTTGGTAAACCCCGTCCATAGAAGACGTGGGGCACTGTCCTGGCGCCGTCAACCCCTCGCGGGGCCGGCAGGGCGGCAGCGGCTCTCCAAGCGGCGTCCGCGCGCCGCCGCTTAACTTGCAGAGACCCGAGCGCAGTGACGCTGACGGGTGCGGCATCGCGCGGCAATCGTCGGCTCGACCGGATGCGAAACCGGCCATCCCACAGCACTTCGCCGGTGGTCATGGTGATGTCGGTGGGGGCCACCGCGGCGGGCTCGCGGAGTACGTCCAGGTGCGCTGTCCCTCGGATCAGCTGACAGCCCGCCAACGTGCGCCGCGCAAGGCCGCCGACCCCCATCACCCATGCGGCACAGGCCCTCGACGCGAACCTGCGCGGCGGGTAGCTCCCGCCGGCGACGGTCACGACACTGCGCTCGAGGAGATGAGCGACCAATTCGCTGCCAAGCCCGACCAGGCCTGCCCGGTGCAATCGCACCCAGCCTTCGGGATGGACCGTCGCAATCCGGGCCAGGATCATTGCCACAGCACGATCGGTATCGACGCGCGCCGGGCTCGGCGGGTGCGCCGATGGGCTGGGCATGTTGGCCCGCAGCCTCGCCCGCTCGAACCGCGGATCGCCGTTGCTGGGGTCCTCCAGCCAGACCTCACCCTGGCCGCGCAGCCATCCGAGAAGATCTTGCTTCGCGACCCCCAGCAGCGGCCGCAACAATCGAACATCCCGATGTTCCGCGATCACCGCCATGCCGGCCAGCCCGTCGGGACCACTCTTCTTCGCCGCACGCATCGCGATCGTTTCCGCCTGATCGTCGCGATGGTGGCCCAGCAGCAGATGCAGCACGCCTGCTTCACGGCACCACTCCTCCAGCAGGGCGTAGCGGGCGACACGGGCCCGCGCTTGGATCGCGCGCGCAGGCTTCGCTCCGTCCCAGATCAGCGTCACATGCGCGATGGCGCGCTCACGACACCAACCGGCCACATCTCGAGCTTCCGCGGTCGAGGCGGCGCGCAGTCGGTGATCGACGGTCAAGGCTGTCACGTGGCCGCCGCGCGCCTGGCACCAAATCTGGGCCAGGAGTAGGAGCGCCATCGAATCCCCGCCGCCTGACACGGCAACCGCGAGATGCGGCGCCGGCTCGAACAAGCCGATGCGGCTCATTGTGGCTGCGAAGGCCAGCGCGAGCGCTGCGCCGGTCTCGGTCATCACCGGAGACGGCAGCACGCCGATCCGGTCAGCAGCCGATGCGCTGGCGCTCGCGCGCCGTCGTCTGCTTCACAGCCTGGGTGGCACTCGGATAACGGCGCTCGACCTCCGCGAAGGCGCCGCAGGCATCCTGCTTGCGATTCAGTTGCGCCAGCGACATGCCGAGCTTGAGCATGTTGTCCGGGCCCTTCTCCGCATTGGGGTACTTCTTGAGGCCATCACCGAAGGCCAGAGCCGCACTCGACCAATCCTTGCGCACGTAGTGAGTCTCACCCATCCAGTACTGCGCGTTGCCGGCGAGGCGATGGCTCGGGTTGCCGGTGATGAACGCCCGCATCGCCTCCTCTGCCGGCGCAAAATCCGCTTGGCCGCGCTGCGCCTGCAGCAGCAGCGCATAGGCGAATTCGTACTGGGCTTCGGGTGATCCTTGCGGCAGTTGCACGGGCGCGCGGGGGGTCGCGTTGGCCTGCTGCTGAAGCGCCTGCGCACTGGTGCCGCTCGGCACGATCACCAGGCGCTGATTGGGCGCGCCACCGGCGGCTGTGCCGGCGGTGGCGCCGGTCGTCGTATCGCCGCGCAAATTCGCGGCCGGCGCGGCACCGCCGCGTTCGAGCTGTTGAAAGCGAAACTCCACATCGGTGATCAGCTTGTCGAGCTTGGTTTCGAGCTGCCGGAGCTTGAACTGCATCTCTTCGAGTCTGCCTGTCTGCTCGCGGCTCTGCGCTTCGAGGCCGGAAAAGCGCTGCTCGGCCTGGCCGACAAAGCCTTCCGAGGGAGCCGCCGTAGTTCCAACCGCCCCGGCGGCACCACCCGAGCCGGTCGCGACGCGCCGTTGCAGCACATCGATGTCGCGCTGCAGCCGGTCGACGCGTTCGAGCAAGGCGCGATTATCTTGCGCGGCAGCGCGATCGCCGGCATTCGCCAGGGCGATGGCAATCAGGAATGCGGCGAGGATCGGACGCAGCGTCATGGCTGGACTCTCACGAATCGACGATGATCCGAGGAGTATGGCTGCGTCACGGGGCAAAACAATGGCGGCGGCCATCATCGGACAGCGCCGCAAGGCAGACGATCAAAACAAAACACCCGCCCACGCGATCGTGGACGGGTGAATTGCGCATCGAATGCCGGCTGGTGCCGGCATCAAGCGGCCCAGTTCAGTTCACGACGGCGACGCCGCGGCGATTCTGCGAATAGGCAGCCTCGTTCGATCCATTCACGGCCGGACGCTCCTTGCCGTAACTGATCGTGGCGACACGGCGGGCTTCGATGCCCTGCGCGACGAGATAGTTCTTCGTCGCGTTCGCACGACGCTCGCCGAGACCAAGGTTGTACTCCCGGGTGCCGCGCTCGTCGCAGTGACCCTCGACCGAAATCGTCGCACTGGCGTTCTTCTTCATGAACTCGGCCCAGCGCTCGACCTGGCGGCGCGCTTCGGGCTTCAGATCCGATTTGTCGTAGTCGAAGAACACCCGATCGCCCACCGCAACCAGCTGCTCCTGGAGAGTCTGATTGCGGCTTGCCGTCGTACCACCACTGCCAGGTCCACCACCGCCGCTTCCCGGTGTTTCGCAGGCAGCGAGCAGGGCCAAGGCGGCGAAAGCGGTGAGAATCTTCAAACGCATAATAAGAACTCCTTCCGGTCGGTTTTTTTTCAAATCTCTGTCGCGGTTACGCGGAATAAGGATCTTCTCTCATCTTGCCGCGGTCCGATCAACCGGTCTGTGAGTGATCCGAGCTCTGTTCTAGTAACAAAGCCTGAAATTTCGCTTTAGGCCGGCGCCGTCGAAACGACTCGGATCATGTTCAGATTCCCTTAGGGAATCAAGGGCGACCACGCCGGATCCGACGCTTCGGTGGGTGTAACCACCTCACGCTTGTTGTACCCCGTGAGGTCGATCGAATAGAGCCGGGTATTCTTGCCAAGTCCGCGAGAATCGGCGCGCCCTTCCGAGAAATACATCATGACTCGTCCGTTTGGCGCCCAGGTCGGCCCCTCGACATGGAAGCTGCGATCGATGATGCGCTCGCCCGACCCATCGGGCCGCATGACACCGATGAGGAATTCGCCAGCCTCCTGCTTGGTGAAAGCGATGAGATCGCCGCG
>JANNTF010000481.1:0-1951 GCA_031403455.1 Alphaproteobacteria bacterium
GCTCGTGATTGGCGGCGGCCCGGCCGGCATGGCGGCGGCCAGTACGGCTGCCCAGCACGGCCTCGAAACGATGTTGATCGACGAGCAGGCGATTCCCGGCGGCCAAGTCTATCGCGCTTTGCCGGCGCGCTACCGCGTGCAAGGCGATCTCGGCGCCGATCATCGAACCGGCGAGGCATTGCGCGACGAGCTCGCCCGCAGCGGCGCCACGCTGGCGATGGGACACCGTGTGTGGAATGTGCGGCCGGGATTTCGCGTCGACACGATCGCGGCGAACGGGCCGCATGCCTGGGCGGCGCGCGTGCTCATCGTCGCGACCGGCACGACGGAGCGCCAACTCCCCTTCCCCGGCTGGACCACGCCGGGCGTGATCGGCCTCGCAGCGGCGACCATCCTGATCAAGTCGCAGCGCCTGCTGCCGGGACGCCGCGTCGTCGTCGCCGGGGTCGGGCCGTTGCTCGCCGCCGTCGCGATCGCCATCGTGAAAGCGGGCGGCGAGGTCGCGGCGATCGTCGACGCCGCGCGGCCGAGGGATTGGCTTGCCAAGCTGCCGCGTCTCGCCGCGCGGCCCGATCTTCTGCTGCGTGGCGCGGCATGGGTCGCCCAGCTCCGCCGCGCGGGCGTGCGCCATCTCGGCGGCCAGCTGGTCACCCGCGCGACGGGCGGCGATCGGCTCGATTCGGTCGAGGTCGCCGCGCTCGACGCCGATGGTCGACCGCTGCGACACAGCCACCCGATCGCTTGCGATGCGCTGACGATCGGCTTTGGCCTGGTGCCCAATACCGACATCACGCGCCTGCTGCGCGCCCGGCATCACTATGCGCCGCAGCGTGGCGGCTGGATCGCCGAGCGCGACCCGGACATGCGCAGCAGCGTCGCTGGGCTCTATCTCGCCGGCGATGGCGGTGGCGTCTCCGGCGCGGTCGCGGCCGAGTTGCAGGGCCGGCTCGCCGCATTCGCCGTGCTGCGCGATCGCGATCGCCTCTCGCCGACCGCCCATGCCGGCGCCACGGCGTTGCTGCGCCAACACCATGCGCGCGCCGCGCGCTTCGGCGGCGCGATGGCGGAGCTGATGGTGATCCGGCCGGCGCTGTATCGGGCGATGTCCACGGCGTGCATCGTCTGTCGTTGCGAGGACATTCCACGCGGCGAGATCGACGCGGCGATCGACGCCGGCGCGCGCGACGTCAACCAGCTCAAGGCTTGGACACGCGCAGGCATGGGGCCATGCCAGGGCAAGATGTGCGGCGACGCCGTGGCCGAACTCGTCGCCGCGCGCGGCGCCACGCGCGCGGCGGCGGGTGCGTTCACCGTGCGCCCGCCCTTGCGCCCCGTGCCGACCGCAGCGCTGATCGGGCAGTTCGACTACGGCGACATCCCGATCCCCAAGCCGGCGCCGCTGTGAGTGAGATCTTCGATGCCGTGATCGTCGGTGCCGGGGTGCATGGCGCGACCACGGCGCTGTTCCTGGCGCGCGGCGGCATGCGCGTCGCCATCGTCGACAGATCGGCGATCTGCCGCGAGGCGTCCGGCGTCAATGCCGGCACGCTGACGCTGCAGATGACGCGCGTCGCCTTGATGCCCTTCGCGCTCGAAGCGCATGCGATGTGGGCGAGCGCGAAATCCTGGCTCGATCATGATGTCGGCGTCGTCGTCTGCGACGGGCTCTCCTTGGCCTTCACCGAAGGCGAGGCGGCGCTGTTGAGCGACCGCGCGGCCAAGCGGCGCGAGGCCGGCGCACCGATCGAGATCGTCAACGCAAGACGGGCCTGCGCCGTCGAGCCCGGCTTGTCGCGCGAAATCCTCATCGCCGCCCATTGTCGGATCGACGGCTATGCCAATGCGTATCTGACCGGGCTCGCGTATCGCCGCGCGCTGATCGATGCCGGCGTCGCGGTGCACGAAAACACGCAGGTGATCGACATCGACCGCGTCGGCGATGCGTGGGTGC
>JANNTF010000482.1:0-2460 GCA_031403455.1 Alphaproteobacteria bacterium
CCCTTGCCTCCGGCGACGACGCGAGCCTAGTTTCGCGAAACGTCGATCGTATCGCGAGGCGAAGAGATGCAGGAGAGCAATCCGGCTGTGGCGCGTGCCCTCGGCGCCGAGGACTGGGCGCCGATCGATCCTCTGCGTCTCGACGGCGTTCTCGCGCGGCGCGTCTTCGCGTACGGGGTCGATTTCTGCATCATCGGCATGATCGTGCTCATGGCGCTGATCCTGTTCTTCGGCGTCACGATCCTGAGTTTCGGGATCCTGTCGCCGGTCTTCGGCCTGCTCGCCGTGATTCCAGCTGCCTATCACACGCTGACGATCGGACTCGGCGGGGCGACTTGGGGCCAAAGATTGATGGGGCTGGTCGTCACGGACATGGCGCTGCAACCGCCTTCCCTGCTGCAGGCGCTCGTCCAGACCCTCCTGTTCTATCTCACGGTGCCGACCTCCGGCGGCCTGGCATTGCTCGCGGTGTTTTTTCTGCCGCGCCGGCGCACGCTCCATGATCTGCTCGCGGGCACCCAGATCCTGCGCCGTGCCCGGGACGGGGGAGAAATCCTCTCGGGCAGAACATCGCGGTGACAGTCTCTCCCCCCTCCGCGGCGCGGTTCTACTATTCGGCGCCGGCACCCTGTCCTTACATCGACGGTCGCGTCGAGCGCCGCATTTTCGCGGACCTCTCCGGCCCCAGCGCCGCGTTCAGTTACGACCTGCTTTCGGAGGCTGGATTCAGACGCTCGCTTGGCTTCGCCTATCGACCGGCATGCCCCGGTTGCAACGCGTGCGTGCCCGTACGAATTCCCGCGCGCGAATTCGTGCAGACGCGATCGTGGCGCCGTGTGGTCGCGCTCAATGCCGACCTCGAGATTTCCTGGGCGCCGGCACGGGCGAGCATGGAGCAATTCGATCTGTTTCAGCGCTACCAGACGGCGCGTCACGCCGATGGCGACATGGCGCGCATGGACCTCGGCGACTTCAAGACGATGGTCGAGGTCGGGGCGCTGGGCAGCATGATCGCGGAAATCCGGGATGCTCGGGGACGGCTGCTGGGTGGCTGCCTCACCGACCGGATGGCGCGCGGCATGTCCGCCGTCTACAGCTTCTTCGATCCCGACGAGGAGCGCCGCAGCCTGGGGTCGCTGGCGGTCCTGTGGCTCATCGAACAGACGGTCCGCGAAGGGCTCGACTTCGTCTATCTCGGCTATTGGATCGCCGAGAGCCGGAAGATGGCCTACAAGGCCCGGTTTCAGCCGCTGGAAAGCTTGACCCGCGATGGCTGGAAACGCATCGGACCGGACTCTCGCTCAGTATGAGCGGCCATTCATGCGGGGATCCGTTGCCGCCACGAGCATGGCCTCTATAGTCTTCGCGGTTATCGGCTGCGTCGGCGTACGGCGTGGATCCGGCTGACACGCGATGAGCCCCCGCAACTCGCGACCATAAGCAATCCTCTGGGAGGAATTTCTGAGATGAAGCGTCGTGCATTGTTCAAGAACGCCGGTACCTCAGGCCTAGCAGGCGTCGCGGCGGCAGCCTCGACGATCGCCGCACCGGCGATCGCGCAATCGATGCCTGAACTGCGCTGGCGCTGCGCGTCGAGTTTCCCCAAATCACTCGACACGATCTACGGCGCCGCCGAGCACATGGCGAAGCGGGTGTCCGAGGCGACCGACGGCAAGTTCCAGATCCGGATCTTCGGCTCCGGCGAGATCGTCCCCGGCTTGCAGGTCGCGGACGCCGTGCAGAACGCCACGATCGAATGCGGCCACACCGCGCCCTATTACTACATCGGTAAAGACCCGACCTTTGCCTTTGCGACCGCGATTCCCTTCGGTCTCAACATGCGCCAGCAGACCGCATGGATGTATTTCGGCGGTGGCCGCGAGCTCATGAACGAGTTCTACAAGGACTACTCGATCCACGGCATCACCTGCGGCAATACCGGTGCGCAAATGGGCGGCTGGTTTCGCAAGGAGATCAAGACCGTCGATGACCTCAAGGGTCTGAAGTTCCGCATCGGCGGCTTCGCTGGTCAGGTTCTTGCCAAGCTCGGCGTTGTGCCGCAGCAGCTCGCTGCCGGCGACATCTATGCCGCCCTTGAGAAGGGCACGATCGATGCGGCCGAATGGATCGGTGCCTACGACGACGAGAAGCTCGGCTTCAATAAAGTGGCACAGTTCTACGCCTATCCCGGCTGGTGGGAGGGCGGGCCTCAACTCGACTTGATGGTCAACATCGCGCAGTGGGAAAAGCTGCCGAAGGCCTACCAGGCGATTCTGGAGATCGCATGCGCCGACGCGCATTCGTGGATGATGGCCAAGTACGATGCCCAGAATCCGGCTGCATTACGCCGGCTGGTCGCCTCAGGAACCAAGCTGATGGCGTTCCCGATACCGCTCATGGAAGCGTGCTTCACGGCTGCCGAGGAACTCTACACCGAGACGGCGGCGAAGAACGCGAAGT
>JANNTF010000483.1:0-1600 GCA_031403455.1 Alphaproteobacteria bacterium
ACCAAGGGTGGGCTCGACATCGAGGCGCTGCCGGTCGCGACGATCGTGCCGCAGGCCGAAGCGCTCGATGCGATCAAGGCTGGTCTGCTCGACGGAGCGGTCGGCACGATGGCGTATCAGGGTGGCAAGGAACCCGCGGCGGCGTTCTGGGTCCTCACCGCCGGCTATGACAATCCCCTGCACCTGATCATGTGGTACCGCCAGGGTGGCGGCATGGAGATCATGAACAAGATCTCCGCCAAGTGGGACGCGGTCTTCCTGGGCCCCGTCATTCTCGGGCTGGAATCGATCCCGTCGAAGAAGCCGATTCGCTCGATCGCCGATTTCAAGGGCGTGAAGATGCGCTCGCCCGACGGCATCCCCGCCGAGATCTTCGCTAAGCTGGGCGCCTCCGTGTCGGTCATGCCCGGCACCGAAGTCTACACGGCTCTCGACACCGGCAAGATCGAAGCGACCGACTGGGGCACGCTCTCGGTCAACGACGAAGCGGGCTACAACCGCATCGCGCCCTACGCGATCTACCCCGGCATCCACTCCATGAACTCGGTCGATTTCGTGATCCGGCGCTCGAAGTGGAATGCATTGACCGTCGAGCAGAAGGCGACGCTGACGGCCGCGGTGGATGAATGGTCCCTGGCGACATGGATGAGCCAGGAGCAGGCCGACCGTGCGGCGGCTGCGAAGCGCAACCCGGACACGCTGATCACCTGGGGCGAAAAGGAGAAGGGCGAACTGCGTCAAGTCTCGCAGGGCGTCTGGGAGAGCTGGTCGAAGAAGAGCCCGCTCGCCAAGGAGATCTATGACAGCCAGGTCGCGTTCCTGAAGTCGATCGGCAAGCTCTAATCCCAACGTTGCCGGAGGGCATGGATCGGGCGCGCTTCCCAGCGCGCCCGATCTGTTTTTTACACCTTAGCGCCAGGAATCTCACATGACGGAAGCTGCCCAGACGGTTGGCGCGACACCAACCAACGTGATCGACCGGCTGGTCATCAGTGTCGGCAAGATCCTCAGCTTCGGTTACCTGCTGTCGATCCTGGTGACGATCTACGACGTCACCAATGATGTCATCGGCACGCCGACGATCTGGGTCTACGACGTGGTGACCACCGCGATCGCAGTCGCCTTCGTCATCGGCGGTTCCTGGGCGCTGCAGCGGCGCGAGCACATTCAGATCACGGCGCTCTTTGATCGCTATCCCGAACGGATGAAGCAGGTTTGCACGGCGATCAGCTACGCGGGCTCGCTCATCTATTTCTTTGTCGTGATGTGGTTTTCCTGGCGCCTGGCACGCGATTCCCTGATGGACTGGGAAGTTGGCGGCTCTGCCTGGGGCCAGCCCACACCCATCGTCGTCAAGCTGTCGATGTTCCTCGGCACGCTGCTGATGATCTTCCAAGGCATCTCCAATCTCGGCACGCTGCTGCGCGAACTCGGCACGATGCCGTTGATCGTCCGCGCGAGCTTCGCGCTTGCGTTGGTCTTCACCTTCTGGCTCGCCATGTCGCTCGCCAGCGACGGCGCTTGGATGCCCTTCCATCCCTTCGACTGGCTTGCCGGCGGCAGCTTCACGCCGGATATCCAGACGATCTCGATGCTGATG
>JANNTF010000484.1:0-1537 GCA_031403455.1 Alphaproteobacteria bacterium
ATATCAGCGCCCCAACGCCGAGCTCATCGGCGAGGTGCTCGTGCTTACGCTGGTGCTGGCGCTGTTCTCCTTCGTGCTGCGTGGGCACGTTGCGCATGCGGCTGTTCACCACCACGACGCCTTGGATCATCGGCGTGAGACCGATGACGCCGACTTCGTAGAGCTGCTCGGCCCAGATCTTGAAGATCTCCTGGGCCGCCTTGATCTGGCCGTCGGTTCCGACCGTCTTCGCGGTGTCGATCAGTTCGACGATCTTCTTGATCTCAGGCGTAGGCTCGACGCCGTCCTTGCCGCCGCTGCGATACCACTGGCCGTGCAGCGGGCCGAAATTGCCGATCTGGATCGCCGGGATGCGGATGTCGAACTTGGTGTTGCCGGTGAACGGGAACCCGGTCGTATCCTGGTTCCAGATCTCCGCCATCAGCTCGTTGGCGTCGCGCATCTTGAAGTGCAGCGCGCGCTCGCGGATTTGGACGATGGTCTTGATGCCGACCTTCTCCCAGTCCTTGGCGATCAGCTGCCCGACATCGGGCCACGCACCGAACGCCGGCACGATCGCGAGCTCGATGGTCGCCGGCTTGCCGCTCGGCAGCAGGCGGATGCCCTGGGCGTCCTTCTTCGTGAGGCCGAGCCCGTCGAGCAGCTTGTTGGCCGTCGCCATGTCGTAGCTCGTGTATTTCTTCGCGTGCTCGTCGCCGGGGAAGTAGGGATGCCACGGCGCCGCGACGCCCTGGCGCGCCTCGCCGAGGCCAAGGAACGCCGACTCCTTGATCTGATCGCGGTTGATGGCGTGCGAGAGGGCGACGCGGAACTCGCGCGTGGCCATCAGCTTGCCCATCTCGGCATCGCCCTTGTAGGTCTGGTTGAAGGTCACCGCCGCGTCGGCCCCGCCGAAGGTCGGCCAGGTGATGACCTTGTACTTGCCCGTCTTCTCCTGATCCTTGAAGACCGGGTAGTTGGTCATGTTGATGTGGCGCTCCTGCATGTCGAAGTCGCCGGCGATCGCCGCGAGGTTCAGCGCCTGGGCGTCCGCGAAGTAGGTGAAGCGCACCTCGTCGAAATACGGCAGCTGGTTGCCGTCGGAATCGACACCGACGAAATACGGATTGCGGCGCAGCGTGAACACCGGTTCGCTGATGCGGCTGGTCGGGACCCAGGCGGCCATGGTCGGACGCTCGGGATTTTCCGGCGGCGCGTTGCGGGCGGCGAAGAGCTCGGGCCAGGTCTTGAAGCCCGCGGCCTGGGTGGCTTTGTCGACCTCTTCCTTCGGCGTGTAGCCGGGGTGGAACTTCTTGAGGTAATGCGCCGGCAGGAAGGCCGCGAAGGTGCGGTCGCCGCCATCGGTCGCGGTCAGCGCGGTGAGGAACAGCGTCGCCGGCTCCATGAAGGTGAAGCGCACGGCGCTGTCGTCGACCTTCTCGACCAGCGCGGGAGAGCCGTCTTTGTTGCGCATCCAGCCCGGCAGCGAGGCCGTGAGATCCTTGTTCAGGAGCACGTCCTTGTACCAGAACATCATGTCGTCGGCGCCGAAGGGCGC
>JANNTF010000485.1:0-5320 GCA_031403455.1 Alphaproteobacteria bacterium
GACGCCTTCCTCTTGGGCTTCGCAGGGTTGCGGCGTTGGCGCGGGGGCGCGGACGGGCCGGTCTGCACGCTTTCCTTCACGCGCTTGAGTCGCTTGACGATGTCGGGTCCGAGGCTCGACATCAGCGCCGTGGTCAGGATGTCGACCACCAGCAGCACCGCGAGGCGCGATTGCGAGGGCGTGTAGATCGCCGTGTTCTCCGCCGTGTCGACGGCGAGGAAGAGATCGCAATCCTGCGCGAGCGGCGCGTTCGAGCACGCGACGCCGATCACCGTGGCGCCGCTGCCGCGCGCCGTGCGCGCAATGCGCCGCAGTTCCCAGGACGCGCCATGCACGCTGAGGATCAGGACCACGTCGCCGGCGCTGAGCCCGGCTGCCGCCATGGTCTGGGTATGGGTGTCGGGATTCCAGACCGCGGGAATGCCGAGCCGCATGAGCTTGATCTGCGCGTCCAGCGCCATCGCCGTTCCGATGCCGCCGCCGCAGCATTCGATGCGCCGCGCGCCGCGCAGCAGGGCGACGGCGCGCGCCATCGCCGGGCGGTCGAGCGTCCCGCGCAGATCGGCCAGCGCGCGCTGTGTCGAGTCGAAGATCTTGTCGACCACGATGTCGAAGGAGTCGCCGATCGCGACGTCGCGGTGGAGATAGGGCGTGCCCGACGCGAGACCCTCGGCGAGGCGCAGCTTGAAGGCGGGAAAGCCGACGCAGCCCAGCGCGCGGCAGAAGCGATGGACCGTCGGTTCGCTCACCCCGGCCGCATCGGCGAGTTGCCGGATCGACATCCGCGGCACGTCGGCGCGGCGCTCGGTGACGATCGCGGCGACGCGCTGCTCGGCTGGACGCAGCTTGGTGCGCGCGAGCGCGGATAGCGTATCGTCGACAGGGTTGCGCCCGTCCGGCATCTGATTTCCCACCGGAAAGGCGAGTAGCTGAATTACACGATGAGGGCAATGGCTTCGTGACTGAGAAAGTGAGTTTCCAAACTGACGTGCCACCGAGACTCACGCTCGGGGCATTTCCGACACCCCTCGACGCCGCGCCGCGACTGGCCGAGGCGCTCGGCTTGGCCGAGCTCTGGATCAAGCGTGAGGATCTCGCCGGGCCGGCGCTGGGCGGCAACAAGATCCGCAAGCTGGAATTCCTGCTCGCCGATGCGCGTGCGCTTGGCTGCGACGCCGTGATCACGACGGCCGGACTGCAATCCAATCTCTGCCGCGCGCTGGCCGGCACGGCGGCCAAGCTCGGCATGCATTGCGCGCTGTTGCTGCGCGGCAGCCGGCCGAACCAGGCCAATGGCAATCTGCTGCTCGACCAGCTCTTCGGCGCCGATGTGCGGTTTCTCGACATCACGGATCCCTGGGATCCACGCGCGCGCGCCGCGCTCGACGCGCTCGCCCAGGAACTCCGCGACGCGGGACGCTCGCCGTATCTGATCCATCTGCCGGGCGCCAGCGCCGGGCTCTGCGTCGCCGCCTGGGTCGCCGGCGCGCTGGAACTCGATGCGCAATTCGCCGCGGCCGGCATCGATCCCGATCGCCTGATCGTCGCTTGCGGATCCGGCCTCACGCTCGCCGGGCTGGCGCTCGGGCTCAAGCGCGCGGGTCGACGCTGCCGCGTCACCGGCGTGTCGGTGCAGCAGCCCGCGTCGCGGCTCGTGCCCTGGATCGTCGAAGCCGCCGGCCGCACCTTGGCTTTGCTCGGCGAGGGCGCCGCGCTCGTCGCGGACGATTTCGAGCTGCTCGATGGTTTCGTCGGCGACGCCTATGGCGTGCCGAGCGCCGACGGGCTCGCCGCCGTGCGTCTCGCGGGCAGTCGCGAAGGCCTCGTGCTCGATCCCGTCTATACCGGCAAGGCGATGGCCGGGCTCGCGGTTTGCGCACGCGACGGCCGCATCGCGTCACGCGAAACCGTCGTCTTCCTTCACTCCGGCGGGTTGCCGGGATTGTTCGCCAATTCGAGTGCATTCGGAGAGTCAGCATGACGGCGAAGCCATCACCGATCCGCGCCGATATCGATCTCGACGCGCCGGGCAAGCGCGTCGGCCATCTGCGCGTGCCGCATTCCACGCATGAGAGCGCCTATGGTTGGATCGCGATTCCGATCGCCGTCATCCGTGGCGGCGACGGGCCGAGCGTGCTGCTCACCGCCGGCAATCACGGCGACGAATATGAAGGCCAGATCGCGCTGCTCAAGCTGATGCGCGCGCTCGAGGCCGAGCATGTCCGCGGCCGCGTCCTCATCATCCCGCGCCTGAACCAGCCGGCCGCCGCCGCCGGCCGCCGCACCTCGCCGATCGACGACGGCAATCTCAACCGCGTCTTTCCCGGCGATCCCGAGGGCACGCCGACCGAGCAGATCGCGCATTTCGTGACGAGCGTGCTGCTGGCGCAGACTCAAGCCAGCCTCGATCTCCATTCCGGCGGCTCGTCGCTCGAGTATCTGCCGTGCGCCTTCGCACGCGTGCCCGAGGATCCCGGCTTGCGCACGCGCCAGCGCGCCGCGCTCGAGGCCTTCGGCGCGCCGCTGGCGATCATGGTCGAGAAGCCGCAGACCAATCGCTCGCTCTCCGCGACCGCGATCGCCGCCGGGCATGTGTGCTTTGCGACCGAGATCGGCGGCGGCGGCTCGACGCGGCCGGCGACGCAAGCCATCGCCGATGACGGCGTGCGCCGCTTCCTCGCCCATCTCGGCGTGATCGCAAACGCGCCGCCGGCCGCGGCGCCGACGCGCCTGATGCGCGTGATCGGGCCGCCGCACTACGTCTACGCGCCGGTGCGCGGGTTATTCGAGCCGGGCTTCGCGCTCGGCGACAGCGTCACGCGCGGCGATCGCGCCGGCTGGATTCATTTCCCGGAAGAGCCGGAACGCGCGCCGCGTGCGCTGACCTTCGACGGCGACGGCATGGTCGTGTGCCGGCGCGTGCCGAGCCTGGTGGCCCCGGGCGACTGCCTCGTCCATCTTGCCAGCGACATATGAGCGCGTAGACTCGATGGGAAATTTCATAGGGAGAACGCCATGAGCATCACGCGTCGCGACACGCTGCGCATCGGAGTCTTCGGGTCCACGGCCGCGATCGCCGCGGCCGGGCTGCCGGTATCGGCGCAAACCCCACCCAAGCTGAGCGTCTTCTCCCATCGCGTGCATCAGACCGTGGCGACCGGCGCGCAAGGCGGCGATATCACCAAGGCGTGGTCGGAAAGCACCAAGACCGCGGTCGAATGGGTGACCTTCGATACCGGCCCGCTGTGGGAGCGCGTGCTGCGCGAGACCAGCCTGCGCGAGACCTCGGTTGACATCGCCTTCCTGCTCAATACGCAGATGACGCCGCGCGCCGCTGCCTTGTTCGAACCGCTCGATCCGTGGATGAGCAAAGCCTCGATCGAGGAGCCCGCTGATGTGTTTCCGGGTCTGATGTCGGGCTTTCGCGTCGGCGGCCAGCTCGTCGCCGTGCCGTTTCGCCACGCCTCTTCGGGCATGCATTACAACGAGGAGATCCTCGCCGAACGCGGCTTCTCGGGTCCGCCCAAGACGGTTGAGGAACTGGTCGAGATGGCGAAGAAATGCACCTACACGCGCGCCAACGGCACACCGGTCGCGGGCTTCGTGGTTCCTGGTGTCTCCTATCCCAACGTGATCGATCTCGCGCGCGCCTGGGATGGTGAGTTCATCACGGCCGATATGAGGATCGCCGCGGCCGAGCGGCCGATGGTCAATGCGCTGACTGTGTTGCGCGAGCTGTTCCTCGTCGGCGCCTTCCCGCGTAATTTCGCGGCGATCCAGAATGAAGAAGTCGCGACCTGGATGCAGACCGGGCGTGCGGCGCTGAACTACGCCTCGATGGGGCGCACGCAGCTCTACAACGATCCCACGAAGTCGCAATTCGCCGGCAAGCTCAAGACCGTGCCGATTCCGGTGAGCCGCGAGCTGCTCGGCAAATACGAGGTTGCACCGGCGAAGGTCGAGTTCTGGGGCATGGGGATGCCGAAGAACGCCAAGAACAAGGACGCCGCCTGGGATCTGATCCGCGCGATGGTGTCCAAGGAAGCGACGGTCATGACCGCGATCAACGGCAATGGCCCGGTGCGCGCCTCGGCCTATGCCGATCCGCGCGTCAAGGCGAAGCTGCCCTATGCCGATGACGAGCGCAAAGTGCTGCTCGTCGCCCGCGCCCCGATGCCGGCTTTCGACCAATCCGCGCGCGCGGCGGATTTTTTCAAGGAAGAGGCCGAAGCCGCAGTACTCGGCATGAAGACGCCGCAGAAGGCGATGGACGATCTGACGGCGCGCGTGAAGCCGCTGCTGGGCTAGGTTTTCACCAGCGAGTGCAGGAAGTTCGCTGCCTCGGCGGGGCTGCGGAATTCGATCCATGCGAGCTGTGGAAATGCGTTACTGGCGCGCAGAGCGGCGAATTGCCGTCGTCGTTTGTGGAACGTCGTGGCGACCCAGACGAGGATCGAATCGCGGGAGAAGAACGAGCGCCGCAGGGATTCGCGATTTCCGTGCCAGAGCTCCTGGCGCGTGATGTTGCGGCGGAGCGTACGACGCAAGGCGCGCCACAGCACGGTGGCGAATCCGTAGTTCAGCCAGATCACGGCCTCGGCGCGCGGCCAGATCAACGCACGGACGTCGGCGTAATTGCCCTCGATGATCCAGTGGTCGCCGGACGCGGCATGCGCCGCGAGGTTGCGAAATTCGAGCAGCGGCTTCGCCTTCCAGTCGGGCCCCCAGTAAAGCGCGTCGAGTTCGATGCAGGGATGGTCAAGCTCGTGCGCCAGCGCGCGCGCGAAACGGGACTTGCCTGCGCAGCTCGTGCCGATGACCAGGAAGCGTTTCACCGTGCTGGGATCAATCATGAGGAAGCGATTCCAAGTCTCCCGTTCGCGTCCGTCGTGTTCGCGCGTGACAGGACAAGCAAGCATCAGCCCTATCGAGCGGCTGCAGACAGGGAATTCCGTTCCGGATTGCCTGTCCAGGTGCTGATGGGGACGTGCGAGGTGAGAGACCCGGAAGGTGAGACGAAGTCCAGGTTCAAGCGTTGCTTTCCTGGAGCGGCCGAGATTCGTGACTCGATACTTGGCTTTGACCGGACGCGGTGGCGTCGAAGAGCAGGCGGCGCCCGCGGCGGATAGGTGCCGCGGGAGTCGAGCCGCCGCCACGCGCGTCCATCTCGTGCTGCGACACCGGATCGAAGCCCGCGTCCGTCAACAGGCAAAGCATCTCCGCAGCGGTAAAGCTGTTGCGGGTTCGCGCCGCACGATTGCGACCGTACTGCTCGAGCATCGCGGTGAACAGGGTCCGCGGCTCGGGCAAGGCGACGCCG
>JANNTF010000486.1:0-1936 GCA_031403455.1 Alphaproteobacteria bacterium
CGCTGGGCCAGGTCGATCGGCGCAGCCTGCGGCGCCCGACGCATGCGATCGATCACGCCGCCGAAATTCGCGTCCGTCTTCACGATCACCGGCCCTGCCCAATCCGCATCGCGATGGAGCAGATTGCTGCTCACGCATCGCTTGCGAATGTCGGTGACGTGACGGCTGACGACATTGCGATAGCGCGAGAGCATCTCGATGGCCGGTTCCGGGAGGACGGACAAGGCGATATGCGGGAACACGATGTCCGCGGGCGGCGCCGAGTCCCAGCCCATCTGCACCTGAACCTCGTGCCCCTCGGCCTGCCAGAATGGAATCAGCGCACGCAGCACGCAGGCCGACGTCGCGAACGTGTCTCGGGGATGGCAGACGATCAGAATGCGCGACATCGACGAGACCTGGCGGCAGCTGGAGACCAACGCATGCCCTCCAGCCATCAATAGCCCGCGATCCCCCGGGTCCCAACCGGCCAGACGGCGTAACCTGATTACGTCCACGTCACGCGTGATGTCTGCGCCAGCCGCGCGCGAGCAAATCTTCGACGGCGGAGGACGGGGAATCGTCCAGCGCCTATGCTCCGCCGCTTCATCATGAATGAACCCCCGATCTCGCCGCCACCGACACGCTGGCCCCTGGTGCTGCTGCTGGTCGGCGCCGGGATCGTCGTGGCGTTTCAGATCGGCAAGGTGCCGGCGTCGCTGTCGCTGCTGCGCGGTGAGCTCGGGCTGACGCTCACCCAGGCCGCCTGGGTGATCTCGATCTTCAACGTGGTTGGCATCGTCGGCGGCATGGCGCTCGGCGCGCTCGCCGATCGGATCGGACATCGCCGAGTCGTGCTCGGTGGTCTGGCGATCGTCGCGGTGGCGAGTGCGCTCGGCGCCCTGGCGCCGAACGCCGTGCTGCTCCTGGCGACACGCTTCGTCGAAGGAATCGGCTTCATGATCGTCGTGGTGTCGACGCCGGCGCTGATCGTGCGCGGCACCGCTGCCGGCGATCTCCCGCTCGCCCTGGGATTCTGGAGTACGTACATGCCGGCGGGCACCTCGATGATGATGGTGCTCGCGCCGCTGCTCATCGCCGGTACGGGGTGGCGCGGGCTGTGGATCGCGAATGCCGTGCTCGTCGGCGGCTTCGCCGTGCTGCTCGCGCGCGCGACGCGGCGCCTGCCCATCGCGGCGGGAACGCTGCGTACGAGCTTCGGCGCCGACATGCTGGCGACCTTGCGTGCGCCGGGCCCGCGGCTCCTCGCGCTCAGCTTCGCCGCCTACACGCTGCATTACCTCGCCGTGCTCGGCTTCCTGCCGATTTTCCTGATGGAGCGCGATGGGTTGAGCGCCGGATCTGCGGCGCTGCTCGGCGGCATCGCGGTGGCGGTCAACATCCCGGGCAATCTGCTCGGCGGCTGGGTCGTGCAGCGCGGCGCGCAGCGCTGGGCCGTCATCGCCGGCGTGAATGCGACGATGGCGATCTGCTCGCTGCTGATCTACGCCGCGGGATTCGCGCTGAGCTTGCGCTACGCGCTCTGCCTCGCGCTGTCCTTCGTCGGCGGCATGCTGCCGGCGGTGGTGCTCGCCGCCGGACCGAGACTGGCGCCGAGTCCGCGCCATGTCGCGACGACCAACGGCCTGATCATGCAGGGTTCCAATCTCGGCCAGGTGATCGGCCCGCCGGCGATCGCCGCGCTCGCCGCCCGCGCCGGCGACTGGACCTGGTCGCCCCTCGTGCTCGGCACGGCTGCCGGGGTTGGTGTACTGCTCGCACTGCGTCTGCGCGCTCTGGAGAGGAACTGAACCAAGATGATCGGCCCGACACTCGAAGCCCCCGACGACGATCCCTTCCTCTGGCTCGAGGAGATCGACGGCGCGCGCGCGGTCGACTGGGTCGAGGCGCAGAACCGCGTGAGCCTTTCCACCGCCTATCCGCCCGACGAACACGG
>JANNTF010000487.1:0-2157 GCA_031403455.1 Alphaproteobacteria bacterium
GTTGCGCATGTAGTCGATATTGGTCGCCTGCAGCAGCGTGATCTCCTCGCCCTTGTACCCCGCCTCGGCGAAGAGCTGCTTGGCCTTGGCGTAGTTGGGCTTACCCTTGAACCAATCCGTATTGGCGTTGTTTTCCATCGCCGTGCCGCAGGTGAACAGCGAACCGCATTGCCGGTAATATTTCGCATCCGCGAAGGTCGCCTTCAGATGGTTCTCCTGATTGATCAGGTAGAGCATCGCCTGGCGGGCCTTCACGTTGTTGAACGGCGCGTGCAGGTAGTTGACGCGAATCAACCCGACCTGACCCAGGACGTTCAGCATCTCGAGCTTGACGTTCCTGTCGGCTTGCAGCTGCCCCACGAGGTCGATCGGCACGAGTTCGAGGAAGTCGATCTCGCCGGTCTGCAGCGCCGCGACCGCCGTCTGCGAGTCCGGCATGACCTGGTAGATCACGCGGTCGAGCTTGACGATCTTGCCACCGGAGATTCCGGAAGGCGCGTCGCTGCGCGGCACGTAGTTCGGGTTCTTGTCGTAGACGTATTGCGAGCCCGGTTTGGTCTCGGCCATGTTGAGCGTGAACGGCCCCGAACCGACGACCGTGTCGATCTTCTGCATCGGGTCGGTCATCGCCTCCTTCTCACGCATCATGAAGCAGACCGGCGTCGCGGTCTTGGCGAGCGAGTCGAGCACGAGACCCCAGCGCTCCTTCATCGTCAGCACGATGGTCTTCTCGTCCTTGGCGACGAGATCCTTGGCGCGCGACATCAGGATCTGACCGGCGCCGTCGCGCGCCGACCAGCGGCGCAGGCTGGCGACGCAATCGCGCGCGGTGACGGCGGTGCCGTCATGCCATTTCAGCCCATCGCGCAGCTCCATCGTGTAGGTCAGCTGATCGGCCGACACGTCGTATTTGCCGACCATCTGCGGCTTGACGTTGGAGTCCGCGTCGATGCCGAACAACGTGTCGTACACCATGCCGCCGTGATAGGCGGACATGTTCGCCGTCGTCCAGATCGGATCGAAAGTCGGAATGTCGCCGTGCATGACGGCGCGCACCGTCCTCTGCTCGCCGCGGCGCACCTGGCCCTTGGCGATGGCTGGCGCGCCGATGATCGCCGCCGCAGCGGCAGTTTTCGTGAGGACTGAACGACGTGTCGTCTTCATGGGAACCTCTCCTTCGGGATCAGAAAATGAGACCGGGTTGCGTGTTCTGGTCCAGCGGCCAGATCGGCCGCTGGATCTTCGTATACGGAATCTTGCGGTAGTCGCGGCTGAGGGGACCGTCTGAATCGATGTAGATGACCTTCTTGGCGATCGGACCATAGGCCGCGCGGAAGTGGTTGGTCGATTTGACGGCGACGATTTTCTTCTTGGTCGGTTCGATGCCGACATTACGGAACAATTCGAGACCCAGCGCCTGCGTGCGGTTGGTGATCAGCACCACCTCGACGCCGCCGATGCGGATCGCCGCGCAGTCGCCGAGGGGAACCTGGGTCGGGCCGAAGCTCTGCCAGCAATCGCGCTTGAGGCCGATCACCGTCACCGTCGCGTCGATCGGCTGACCGGAACTCGGCGAGATCTTGCCGCCGAAGCGTAAGGGGAACTCCGCGTCCATGCCGGCCGCGAAGCAGAGCTTGACCGCGATCGGATCCCAGATCGGGCCGAGGCAGGCGCTCTCGACCTTGCGCTCGATCAGGCGCCGCAGAATCGTGGTGTTGTCGGACGGCGCGCCGCCACCGGCATTATCAGCCGGATCGGCCATCACGACAGGCGAGTCATTGAATTCGAGCGCGGCGCCGATACCGCCCTCGACATCGAGATACGGCGGCGCCGTCTTGCCGCGCATCGAGACGAATTCCTCGCCGATCGCGCGCGCGAGCTTGTCGGCCCCCGGCTTGTCGTTGTCGGTGACGACCAGGATGCGGCCGGTGAGTTCGGCGACATCGGCATAGGGGAAGCAATGGCCGATCGAGATCGACAGCACGCCGTTCTTGCCTTCCATCGCGCTCATGCGATCGACGAAGGCGCGCATCAGCGCCTCGGTCGTCGGATAGCTGCCGACCTGGCGGCAATCATAGACCGACATCACGGGCTTGACCTGGCCGCGGATGGTCTTGAGCACGATCTCGACCACCTCCTCGGCGCGTTCGACCACGT
>JANNTF010000488.1:0-11416 GCA_031403455.1 Alphaproteobacteria bacterium
GTGGTAGACGAAGACGCGGCGCCCGGTGAAGCGACCGCGCGTCGCGCGGAAGAGATCGCGCAGCATCTCGCTGCGCGCCGGCGGCTTGATGCCTTCCTTGTGCAAGACCAGAAACGGCGAATCCTGCTCCTCCATGGCTGCCGCCATCTCGCGCTCGGCCCAGTAGCACCAGTTTCCCGACAACACGGCATCGTATCGACCCAGGCGGTGCAGATGGCGCCACATCCCGCGCCAGAGTTCGCGATAGCGCAGCTTTGCGGCCTCGGCGGCAGGATCGGTCGAAACATAGGTCGCGTCGTCGCAGATCGATTTTGGCAGCACGCCCAGGGCGAGCGACTTCAGGACGGCGCGTTTGACGCCGAATGCCTGCACGCTCGTCGCGCTCCCCAGCACTTCGATCGCGTCCTGATTGAATACCGCTTTCTCGATCACGAGCACGCGATGGCGCGCGGCCGCGTTCGTCGTGAGGGGGCGGATCGTCCACCAGACGAGATACGCGGCCGGCAAAGCGAGACCGCGCTTGGCCAGGATCGGCAGGATCTTGAGGGCGAGGTCCACCATGCTGCGCACGGCGAGCAGGCTCGCGAGCAGCCTGACATGCCGCGCCGGGTCACGGCGTGCACCGATCGTCACGGCACGCATGCGCGGCGCTCCGTGTTTGCGAGGCGGCGTGATCTTGTCATGCGCCGTTGCTCGCGTTCGTGTCGGACAGAGGAAAGGGCGGCCGGCCCTCGGCGATTGCGGCCACGAACTCCTCGCGTGTCATCACGAGCGTATCGAGAGTCGCAAGGTAGCGGTCGATCTCCGGCGATGACACGAGCTCGTGTGGCGGCATGCGCATCAGATCTCCAGGCTTGTCGTAGGGATAGGGGCGCTGCAGGACGAAGTGGATCATGTAATAGAACAGGCTGGCTTCTTCGGCGATGCGCGCGGCTTCCGCCTCCGGCACTTCGCGTGCGGCGGTTGCGACGAGTCGTTCGAGATAGGAGGCGCTGTCGTGGCAGTCGACGGTGAACCCGCGCTTGCCGAAATACACGTCGGCGCCCACCACGACCGGCTTGCCGTTCATCGCCATCTCGATACCCGTCGTCGACGAAAAGACGAAGCCGCAATGGCAATGCTCCATGAGGCCATAGGTATTGACGGCGGCATCCGGTGCAACGATCGAGAGTCGGGGATGACCGGCGAGCCCGGCCGCCGCGAGGCTGTCCAGGGCGCGCTCTCGGCCGCCATAGTGCAGCACTTCGCCGGGATGTGAGCGGACCACGATCTTGAGCGTCGTGCGCTCCAACAATGCGCGCACGGTCTCGACCAGCCATTCGCGCATCGAGCCGAACACGGTGCAGAAGCTGAAATATCCGGCATCGAACGGTACGTTGGGACAGACGAGCGCGAATTTCTCGCCCGGTACCAACCCGGCTTGCCGCATCGACTCCGCGCTGACCTGCCCGGCGGCCTTCTGGTACTTCCAGGCGAAATTCTGCACGGATGCATTGCGCCGTTCGTCGAGCAGCGCTTGGCCGCGTGCGATTCCCGCGCTGCGCCGCGGCTCGGCCTGAAAGCCAAGCGCCGCGCGGTGGGTCCAGATGCAATCGAGATCCGAGAACGAGAAGACGACATCGCCATGGGAGGGCACGCGCATGTGCCTGAACGCGAATTTCTCGAAAGTCGTGATCGGCAATCCGAGCCGCTTGGCCACGTGCACCACTTGGGCCGTCGCGAACGTCATGCCGTTGGGGATCAGCGCGAGATCGAACGCACCGCGTCTTGCGGACAGGAAGCCCTGTGCGCAGCGCTGCGCGCTGCGTCCCAACCCGCGGTAGAACTCGAGGATCGCGGCGACTTCCGGATCGGCGGTGTCGAGCGTCTCGCGCAGCAGCCGCATGATCGTGTCCGATCGCGCCTGGCGCTCGACGAAGATCTCATCGACGGCGATGCCCGCGTCGTCGAACTCGGATAGATCCTGGGCCTGCACGCGCCCATCGGTCAGCCGCCCCAATCCTGCCAGGGTCGCCTGCAGATACGGCGCCGTCGTCGGGCCGTCCTGGAACGGAGGCTTGGAGGGGCTGCCCAGCCGCGGCAGATAGCCGAGCGTCACGTGATGGCCACGCCACGCCAGCAAGGCGGCCAGCGCGAGGTTGAGCGTGAACTCGCCGCGATAGGCCGCGAAGAGCAGGATTCGCCGCGATGGCGGCAGCGGAAGTCGCGGCGCCATGTGCACCGCGCGCATCCAATGCGGAATGTGCGCCGGCAGCGACCATTTGTCGTTGGCTGCGACGATCGTCGCCAGCTTTCCCGCGCCCTGGATCAGCGCGCGCGCGAACTCGCCGGGATGACGATGGTCGTAGAAGCGATCGAGCGGACGACGCAGCCTCGCGATCCCGCCTTGGACGAACTTGCCGCGCATCATCGCTGCACCATCGTCGCCGTCATGATTTCTCGATCCGGATCATGGCTAGGCGACACGCCGCTGCGCGGCTTGACGTGTGGCGGCTTGAACGAACGCCAGCGCCACGAAGCTATCGATGGCGTCCTGCCCGCGGAATTCGGCGATGCGGTCGATCTCGGCCGCGAGATCCGCAGGCGCGGTCTCGACGATCTCCCGCACCTGCACGAACAGCTTCGAGCCCAGCGAGTCACACGGGACGCGCAACGCCGGAATCTGGCTCTGCGGCTCGCCATAGGCGCACGCGAAGCAGGCCGCCGCGCGGTCGCGCGATGCGGCGTCGGGCGTCGGCAGGCGTCCAACACGGCTGAGCAGCTCGGCATAGGTTTCGCGTGATGTCGCGACATGGGCGAAGTCCCAATCGTCGTAGTAGGTGCGGTCGGCGCAGATGACGGGCACACCCGAGGCCGCGGCCTCGATGCCTGCGGTGCCGTGCACGCTGATGATCGCGTCGGCTGCGGCCATCGCGGTCAGCGAATCCGTCTTGTGCGGCAGGACGCGGACATGCGCGGGCAGGTCGCCGATCATGTCCGCCATGGTCAGGCCGCCGTACCAGGTCTCCATCGGGTGGGGCTTGAGCAACCAGGTGACGTGGTCGAGCCCGCGGATCTGGTCGATCGTGGTGCGAAACCAATCGACGAAGTCGACGAAATTCCGCATCCCGTAGATATGCGGATAGTCGAACCACGAATGTCCGTAGATGATCCCGACCGGCCGCTGCGTATCGCCGGCGAGCAGCGCGCGCGCGGCCTTGCGATCGGTGATTCGATCGGCGGGCGAGAAGGCGTAGCGGATGTTGATGTCCGTGGTCTGGCAGGCATAGCGACGGTCCAGCTCGACTCGACCCAGTTGAACCAGCGCGGCCTGAACCGCCGGCGCGAGCGCCTGGAAGCTGCGATGGAAGAGATGTTCGACGGGGCGGATGAAATCCTCGGGCCTGCGGAAACGCCGGATGCGGATCGTCTCGGAGACTTGCGTGACGCAATAGAAGTCGATGCCTCGACGCAAGGCGAGCCACAGCACGGAGCCCCACTCACTCTTCCAGGCATGGCTGAGCGCGAAGCATTGGATGCGGCGCGATGCGAGGATCCGCCGATAGATCGCGATATACGCCAGGATCTCGGCCAGCGACTCGATCCATTCCGGATCGGCGAGTGGCGGCTGGCCATTGCGGGTCTTGTGGAGAACGGAATCGTACCAGACCGAAGCCGGGACATCTTCGGGCAGAGCGATGTGGAGCAAGTCGTCATGCGTGCGGATCTTGGCCATCAGCTGCTCGGCCGCTGGCCGAAACGATGCGATGGGAAACTCCTCGTCGTCGCGGAGATAGACGAACTCGCGAAAGCCGATCCGTTCGAGCGCGCGCCGCTGGCGCCAATCGTTGCGATGGCGGAGCAATCCGAGCAGCCGCAGCGGCCGTTCGCGCGCAGCGGCTTCGATGAACAGACGCAGGCGTAGGAAGTAACCGGGATTGAACCACAATCCGTCGGCGACGAGCGTATCGCCGCCATCCTCGAACACGACCGGCCCGCGCGCGGCCCAGCTCGCATCCAGCGCGTCGTCACCGCGATGTCGACGCATGATTTCGATCCGGCTCGCGACGAAGCGACGCCAGCTCTGCGGCGAGACGTACCGTCGCAGATTCATCGCCGGACACTTCCGGCCGGCATGGCGCGAGTCACGACCGCGCCACGAGGTCGAGGCGCATCGGCGTCCCCCGCGCGATGTCGCAGGCGGCGCGCTGGCCCAGCAATCCGGGAAGATGTTTCGGCGGCAGGCCATGGCCTGGGCGAATCGAGCGGAGATTGGCCGGAGTGAAAATCTCTCCCTTCTTGATGCCGGAAACCACGTAGAGCGAACGGCGGAACACGACGTTGCCGGCCTCGCTGGTGGCGCGGCCATACTCGGCCCGTCCGATCGCCGACTGCGCAATGCGAACGCCGTCGCACAGCGCTTTCAGTTCCAGGGGCTCGAGCGAGAACGCCGCGTCGGGTCCGCCGTCGGCGCGCGCCAGCGTGAAATGCTTCTCCACCAGATCGGCGCCGAGCGCGACGGCGGCGATCGCCACCTCGTGGCCCAGCGTGTGATCGGACAGACCGATGGGGCAGGGAAACCTCTCCTTGAGAACGGCGATGCGCGCCAGATTGGCCTCGGCTGCCGGGGTCGGGTAGCCGGAGACGCAATGCAGAAGCGCGATCGCTTTCGCGCCCGCATCGGTTGCGGCGGCGACCGCCTCGGTGATCTCCTCGGCATTGGCCATGCCGGTTGAGATGATCAGCGGCTTGCCGGTGCGTGCGGCCCGCGCGATCAACGGCAAGTCGATGATCTCGAACGAGGCGATCTTGTAGGCGGGGGCATCGAGAGATTCGAGCAAGTCGATCGCCGTCGAGTCGAATGGCGACGAGAAGCAATCGATCCGCAGCTTGCGCGCATGGGCGAAGAGGGCGGGGTGCCATTCCCAGGGCGTATGCGCCTCGGCATAGAGTTCGTGCAGCTTGCGTCCCGCCCATAGCCCGCCATCGACGACGAAGCCCGGGCCGTCATGATCGATCGTGATCGTATCGGCCGTGTAGGTCTGCAGTTTGACGGCGTCTGCGCCGGCGGCTTTCGCCGCATCGATGAGGGCGAAGGCGCGTGCGATATCGCCGTTGTGGTTGCCGGAGAGCTCGGCAATCACGTAGGGACGATGCCCGGCGCCGATCTGTCGCCCGGCGATCGCGAATGCCGACATTGCGGCCTGCGATGAGATCTTCGACATGCCTCAATCCTCGATTTGCCGAAGAACGGCGAACGCCTCGGCGGCGCCGAGCCCGACCGCGGCGCCACGGATCTTCATCAGCGCCTCGACCGCTTCGAAGGATCGCGCGTGCGGAAAATCGCGCATCTCCTCGACATAGGCTTCCAGCGCGCGGCGCTTCGCGGCGGCGGTCGTCGTGACGTCGACGAAATGCGTCGGCGTGAACCCGTGGACCGCCGACGGCGATCCCCATTCCGTCGAGGATAGAACTTCCATGGCGTAGATCCGGCGCACCGTGCATTGCGGCAATGGCCGGCAAGCGGTCAAAACCGCGCGATGGCAGATCGCGTGATCGATGTTCAGATCGCCTTGATGATGGGTATAGACGGTGTCCGGTCGGATGGCGGCGATGATCTGCTCGATGGACTGAATGATCTCGAGGAGCGCCACGGTATCCAGACGGTTGTCGGGAAAACCCAGGAAGCGCGGGGGGCCGGCGCCCAGCGCCGAGGCAGCGAGACGGCCCGCCTGCGCGCGCTTCTCGGCGGCGGCCGCGTCCTGGCCGCGTGCACCGACCCCGTCGGCGAGGAAGATGGGGTGAACGGTGTCGCCGCGACGGGCATGCACGGCCATGGTGCCGCCTGCGCCCAACGCCTCGTCGTCGGGATGCGCGACGATCACGGCGACGGTTCGCGATCGGTTGCGCTCAGCCATGGTTCGTCCCGATGATCAGGTAGCCGTTCTTCTCGTATCGGAAGCTGCCGGTGTTGCGAATTTCCTGTTCGACATGTCGGCGCATCGGGGCCTCCGCGGCAGCATCGTGATAGGTCGTCTGGCGATAGAACTCGATCAGCAAATCGGCGCTCGGAAGCGTGACCACGTTGTGGAAATGATGAACGGCGACGGCGGCGAAATGCGTCTCGAAATAGGGCGCCAGCACATCGGGGCCGAAGACCATGCAGTCCGAGATCGCCGCGGGGATCGTCGTGAACCTGGCGGCCAGGTCGACCAGGCCATGCGGGGCATTCGGCGTGAAAACGGCGCATCGACCGCCGGGCTTGAGCGCCGCGCGCATGGTGTCGAGCACCTGTGCGCGGTCACCGGAGTAGTAGAGCGCATAGGTCGACTGCGCGAGATCGTAGCGCTTGACCTTGAATTGCGTGGCGATGACGTGATGGAGATCCTTCATGTCGGCCGCAATCGCCTGCACACGGTTCTGGCGTGCAATCCGCGAGACGAGCAAGGCGACCGAGTCACTCGAGATATCCAGCGCCGAGACGCTGCCGGAATCACCGACCCGTTCGGCGAAAGGAATCGTCTGCGCGCCGCTGCCGCATCCGACATCGAGAATGTCCTCACCCGGCTTCACGGCCAGGCGATCGAGCAACCAGGAATCGAAATCGATCGACGAGTGGGTCCGGTTCATCTCGATCCGTTTCTCGAGGAAATCGGTTCCGGTCGCTCGCGTGTTGAGATCGCCGCTGTAGATGTTCATGGGTTGACAGAGCCTCGCGGTTCAGGGATCGGAGGTGGGCATTCGTCATGACGCTCGGCAATCGAGACCATGTCTTCAACCCGGCGTGCTGCGATAGAGATCGTCGGCAACGTGGCGATACCCGGCCTTGCGGAACACCGCGAGCGACGCGGTGTTGCGTGGATGGATGACGGCGTCGAGCATCGCGCGCGGCGCCAGTCGTCGCGCCAGTCGAAGCGCCGCCAGAGCGATGCCGCGGCCGCGCGCGGCCTGGCTGACGATGATGCTGACTTCATGGCGCTCCGGCGACGCCGCGAGCCGGTCGAGCCGCAGATTGCCCACCGGAACATCATCGGCCCGGATCATCATCAAACGACGCTCTTCGCTCGCGAGCGTCGTCTCGAACCAGCGTCGATGCTCCTCGGTGGTCGGTGTTTGGCGGTTACGCGAGTAGCGCCGCGCGCCGGTCTCCTGCTGCCAGGTCAGGATGAGATCGCGCTCCTCCGGCTCCACGAGGGTTAGGCCAATTCGGGCGTTGTCGGCGAGTGTCTCGCGCCCCGCGAGGACCGACATCACCCGACGCGGCCCACGTCCATCGACCAGCGCAGCCGCCGCGGTGGCCATCGCATCGCGCCTGCGCGCGTCTTCCACGAGTGTCGAGATCGCATGACGCAGACGCACGGGCGTGCCGGCGTCGAGCGGGCCGGCATCGGCCGCGGCGCCCGCGCTGGCGAGCAAGGCGCCGAGATTGCGCTGATTGTCTGCGACAATGACGATGACGGAAGCGAGCCCCAGCGCCGCGCGTTCGAACGCCATGCCGCCCGCGGCGCCGATGGCGAGATCGGCAGCGGCCAGCAGACTCGCCATGTCCGTGACGTCCAGCGCAAAGCGGATCTTGCGGCCGGCGCGCTGGCGCAACGCCTCGAGATGCGGCGCGTGTGACGAGAGGGCGACGGTCACGAGCGCATCGGGCAGGGTATCGGCCAGCGCGTCCAGCGCGACCGCCGCCGCGTTGAACGGATCGGTCGCCCCGAACGAGACGAGCACGGAGCGGACCGGTTCACCGCGCCGGCGCGCCATCGCGGCGGCGCGCTGCCTGACGAAGGCGCGTCGCACGAGCGCGTGGCGCGGCCCGGTCAGGACCGCCGCCCCACCGGGTACGCGATTCGAGTACAGCAACTTGTCGGCGGCGGCGGAGTCGAGCAGGAATTCACAATCGTGATTGCGGCCCGTGACGTCGTCGAGAACCAGGATACTCTGAGCCCAGCCGCGACAGGCGCGTTCACAGGCGATGTCCCAGTCGTAATTGTCGACGACGAGAAGATCGCAGCCATCGGGCAGGAGACGCGTCAGTTCGCTCGGCTCATCGGCGAGATCCGCGGTGACGTGGCGCAGCGCATAGCCGGTTTGCGCCAGCATCGGCAGCGTCGCCACCGTGCTGGCGCGAGAGGCGAACGTCACATCCCAGCCGGTCTCACCCATCGTTTCGGCGAGCGCGAGGCATCGCATCACGTGCCCGCCGCCGATCGACGGGCTCGCATCGCAGCGAAAGACGACCTGATGAGTCACGTGGCTCAACGCACGCGAAACAGCGGCCGCAACGGTTCGGCCTTCAGGTACTGGCGCACGGCGCGGTTGTCGACCGCATCGCGCAGGATCGGCAGCACCGCGTCATAGGCCGCGAGGAGCTGATCGACGTCGGCCTCGCTGTGCGCGTAGCTCATATTGTGCGACCCCAGCGTCAACACGCCGCGCGCGAACATTTCCTGCAGAAAGAGAGTCTTGATCTCGTAGGAGGGGATGTCGCCGACATCGCCGATCAGGAAGAACGACCAGGTCGGATCTCCGGCGACGCGGCAGAAGCGTTCGACCCCGTGCGTCGACAATCTGGACTTCAGCTCTTGCATCACGCGCTCGCCGCGCAGCCGCATCGTCTCCACGACGGGCTCGCGCACGAGCTTCGTCAGCGCGGCGTTGGCCGCGGCGAGCGAAAGCGTCTCGCCGCCCATGGTGAACGAGAAGAACACTTCCTCCATCTCGTGCATCAGGTCGGCGCGTCCGCAGACGGCGGAGAGCGGGAAGCCGTTGGCCAGCCCCTTGCCGAGCGTGGTGAGATCGGGTGTGACGCCGAACATCTCCTGGGCGCCGCCGCGGGCATATCGAAAGCCGGTGATCGTTTCGTCGAAGACGAGGACGATGCCGAGCTGCCTGGTCCGCTCGCGCAGATGCTCGAGGAATCCCGGCGCGGGTGGCTGGACGTTCATCGGCTCGAGGATCACCGCGGCGACCTGGCCGTCGAGCTGGGCCAGCAATCGGTCGAAGCCCGGGATGTCGTTGTAGGCGAAGAGGCTGGTGAGCGCCTTGGTCGCCGCCGGCACGCCTTTGTCGCGCGTCGTCGAGCCGACATACCAGTCTTGCCAGCCGTGATAGCCGCAGACCAGCACGTGGTCGCGCCCGGTCGCCGCGCGCGCGACACGCACGGCGCCGGCGGTCGCATCGGACCCGTTCTTGCCGAAGCGGACCATCTCCGCCGATGGGACGAGCGCGACGATCTGTTCGGCGACGCTGGCCTCGAGTTCGCTGCTCAGCGAGTAGAGCGTTCCCTTCTGGAGTTGCTCGGCGACGGCGGCATTGACGTCGGGATCGCTGTAGCCGAGCGTTATCGAGCAGAGCGCGCTGACGTAGTCGACGTATTCGTTGCCGTCGACGTCCCAGATCCGTGAACCCTTGGCGCGCGTGGCGAAGTACGGCGACACGCCATGCGGGTATTGCGTGATGCTCTTCGAGAAGGTCTGCGCACCGAGCGGGATGGTGCGGCGCGCACGCTCGAGCGCGGCCTCGGAAGCGCGGTAGCGCGTGCTCATGCCGAATCTCCGGGCTGGCGGGCGGCCTCTTCGGCTGCGATCGATCGCGCCAGCCCTGCGTTGCGCGTGAAGCGTGTGTTGAGTTCGGAGAGCTCCGGCCGCTCGGCCAGCAGCTTCAGGACGTGATGCATGCGAAAATTCCGATTGCCCGGGTAGAGCGCGGCGAAGACCTCGCGCACGAACAGCAGATCCTCCGGTTCGTCGACTGTCCAGCGCAGCCCCGAGAGATCGACCGGCGCGCGATAATGGACGATGCGAAACCGCTGCGGCCGCTCGTAGATGAAGGGCGTGACATGCTCGCGCTCGTATTTTTTCTGGGCTTCCTGCGCGGCCGTAAGCAGCACATCGGCGCGCACGACTTCGACATCCAGCCCATCGGGAAAGGTCGGTTCGAAGGCATTGGTCGTGATGTCGGCCCGCGAAACGAGATGATGTCCGACGATGACGTCGACGACGTCGGGATCGACCAGCGGACAATCGCCGGTGAGGCGCACGACATGCTGCGCATTGACCGTGCGGAGCGCCGTCGCGAAGCGGTCGAGGACGTCGTCCAGCTTGCCGCGCACGACCTGGACCCCTTGCGCCGCGACAATGTCGGCGAGGGTGTCGTCGCTCGGGTCGACGCTGGTGGCGACGATCAGATGATCGAGCATCCGCGCGAGGCGGATGCGCTCGATCTGGCGCACGATCATCGGCGCACCGCCGACATCGGCGAGGACCTTGCCGGGAAGACGCGTCGACGATGTGCGCGCCTGCAGCAAGGCGACCACGCGAGGCGGTTGAATCGTGGCGCTGGTGGCGGTCTTCATGGTCATCCCTCGTGCGCAGTGCGGACCGGCGGCCAGTCCGACCATCGCCGCGGATCGACGACAGCGCGGTCCTCGATCGCGTAAGGCGAGAAATCGAAGGTGCCGGTCCAATGGCGCGCCCGGTCGAAACTCGCGAGATTCTCCTCGAGGCTCTCCAGACCGTCGACGCCGATCACGATCCGCGCCACGCCGGGTTGGCGCTCGGCGATGAGCAGCGCCGCCGTCACGGGATCGAGCCCGGAGGCGCGGGCCTGCTCCCGGAAACTGGCCGCGAGGGGCGCCACGCGCTGGAGCGCAGCGGGAAGAGCGGGCGGTGCGCCGAGGAGAAATCCCTGCATGAACAGCGATCGCACATGCACCTCGACGCCGGCGGCCGCGAGGCGCGCGATCAGCCCGGTCTGGGCGAAGCGCTGATCCAGCACGTTGAACGGCAGCTGGACGGCGTCGATGGAATACCGCGCCATCACCGCGTCGAGCGCGGACGGGTGATACACGGACACGCCCAGCCGCTCGATGAGTCCGTCGCGACGCAAGGCGTCCAAGGCCGCGAAGAGCCGATCCCCGCCGGGGACCAGCAGATCCTCGGCCTCGTGGACGAGAAGCGCGTGCAGGGCGGATCGCGGAAATCGCGCGATGCTGAGCTTGGCCCGTTCGACGATCTGCTTGATGTCGTCGAGCTCGATGCGATCGCGCCCGATGCGATGCGTCTTGCTGACGACCGCGAAACGCGCTGCCGCGGGCCATTGCGCGGCGATGACGGCCTCGCTATCGCCGTAGGCCGGCGCGGTGTCGAGGAGATCGACGCCGCGCGCCCAGGCCCGTTCGAGAACGACTCGGGCGAGGGGCGGCGCGATCTGGCGCGGCCCCGATGTCAGGCCATAGGGCAGGCCGAACTGGACGGTACCGAGTCCGAGACGCGCGGCGGTGCCGGGCGCAGGCGTCGCGCAACTCTTGACTGGCGCGGTGGTCGTCATGGCGCGAGTCGACCGAGGAGAACCGCGTCTTCCCAGCGCTCGCCGGATCGATACTGCGCGCGGCGGACGCCCTCGACGACGAAATCGCAGGCCTCGAACGCCTTGCGCGATC
>JANNTF010000489.1:0-7347 GCA_031403455.1 Alphaproteobacteria bacterium
CGAGTACCGGCTGGCGTGAGTCCGGAAGAAGTGTCCCTCCTCGAGTTGAGGAGGGACGACGAGATCAGGCGCGCAGGGCGACGTTCTGTGGATCGAAGGGCGATTCGGTGATGACGGTCGCGCGATACCGCTTGCCGAGGATCGCGATCTCGAACTCGGTGCCGAGTGCGCCGAGATCCGGCCGGACCATGGCCAGCGCCAGCGACTTGGCCACGCGCCAGCCATAGCCGCCCGAGGTGCAGCGGCCGACCAGCGCGCCGTCGCGATAGATCGGCTCGGAGCCGCGTGCATCCGCGTCGGTGACGCCATGGATCTCCAGCGTGACGAAGCGATTGGCAAAGCCGCGCTCGCGCCAGCGCAGCAGCGCCGCGCGCCCGAGGAAATCGCCCTTGTCGGGATGGACGAAGCGGTCGAGCCCTGACTCGAACGCGGCGTATTCGATCGAGAGCTCGCGCGGGATCAGGCGGTAGGATTTCTCGAGCCGCATCGAATCCATCGCGCGGATACCGAATGGCTTCAGGTCGAACGCCCGCCCGGCCTCGAGCAGCAGATCGAAGATCGTGTTCTGCATTTCGATGGGGTGATGCAGCTCCCAGCCGAGTTCGCCGACGAAATTCACGCGCAATGCGTGAGCTTGCGCGACGCCGATATCGATCGGCTTGCCGGTCAACCACGGGAACGCCGCATTGCCGAGATCCGCATCGGTCAGCGTCTGCAGCAGTGCATGCGAGCGCGGCCCGGCGAGGACGAGCACGCCGGTCTGCGTGGTCACCTTCTGCAGCTGCACGCTGCCGTCGCGCGGGACCCCCTTCACGAGCTGATCCCAGTCATGGCGTTCATAGGCGCCGGCCGAGACGAGGTAGAAATCTTCCGCGCCGCGGCGATAGACGGTGAATTCCGAGCGCACGCCGCCATTGGCCGAAAGCAGATGGCAGAGCGCGATGCGCCCGATCGCCCTCGGCAACTTGTTGGCGAAGAGTCCGTCGAGCCATGCCGCGGCGCCCGCGCCCGAGACCTCGAATTTCGCGAAGGCGCTCATGTCGAGCAGCCCGACCCGCTCGTGCACGTGGCGGCACTCCGCGCCGACGAAATCGAAATAGTTCGAGCGCCGGAAGCTCCATTTCTCGCGCGGCCGCTCGCCTGGCGCGACCTTGGGATGATTGTGACGCAGCAGAACATCGGGCTTGGCGAGCGCGGCCTCGTCGAGGCCGTAGCCCGGCGGCGCGAACCAGTTCGGCCGCTCCCAGCCATAGACCGAGCCGAACACCGCGCCGAGCGCCTTCATGCGCTCGTAGCAGGGCGCGCGCTTGAGTGGCCGCGCGGCGGCGCGCTCCTCGTCGGGGTAGTGGACCGAGAAGACATTCGCATAGGCCTCCTCATTCTTGACGCGGAGAAACCCACGCGTCGCATGCGGGCCGAAGCGGCGCGGATCGACGCCCATCATGTCGATCGACGGTTCGCCCTCGACGATCCATTCCGCGAGCTGCCAGCCGGCGCCACCGGCGGCGGTGACGCCGAAGCTATGACCTTCGTTGAGCCAGAAATTCCGCTTCTCCCAGGCCGGGCCGATGATCGGGCTGCCGTCGGGCGTGTAGGCGATGGCGCCGTTGTAGACTTTCTTGATGCCGACCTCGCCGAAGGCCGGCACGCGCGCGATCGCGGTCTCGATATGCGGCGCGAGGCGATCGAGATCCTCCTGGAAGAGCTCGTATTCGGCGCCGTCGCTCGGGCCGTCGACATAGCAGGCCGGCGCGCCGATCTCGTAGGGCCCGAGGATCAGCCCGCCATTCTCCTCGCGCATGTACCAGGACGAATCGGATTCGCGCAGCACGCCCATCTCCGGCAGGCCGCGTCGGTGACGCTCGACGATCGCGGGATGCGGCTCGGTGACGATGTACTGGTGCTCGACCGGAATGACGGGCACGTCGAGCCCGACCATCGCGCCGGTGCGGCGCGCGAAATTCCCCGATGCGGCGACGACGTGCTCGCAGACGATGTCGCCCTTGTCGGTCTTCACCATCCACTCGCCGCTGCCGCGCTTCTCGATCGCCAGCACGTTGGTGGTGCGGTTGATCTCGGCGCCGCGCGCGCGCGCACCCTTGGCCAGCGCCTGGGTCAGATCGGCGGGCTGAATGTAGCCGTCATCGGGATGCTGAAGCGCACCGAGAATGTCCTCGGTGCGACAGAGCGGCCAGATCTCCTTCACCTGCGCCGGCGTCAGCAGCTTCACCTCGACGCCGATGGTCTCGGCGACGCCGGCATAGAAGAGATACTCGTCGAGGCGATCGCGCGTGCGCGCGAGGCGGATATTGGAGACTTGCCGCAGGCCGACGGCCTGGCCGGTCTCCTGCTCGAGCGTCTTGTACAAGGCGACCGAGTATTTATGGATCTGCCCCACGGAGTAGCTGAGATTGAACAGCGGCAGCAGCCCGGCGGCATGCCAGGTCGAGCCCGACGTCAGCTCCTTGCGCTCCACGAGCATCACGTCCGACCAGCCCTTGCGCGCGAGGTGATAGAGCGTCGACACGCCCACCACGCCGCCGCCGATCACCACGACTCGTGCATGTGTTCTCATCGCCCGGCTCCGCTCCTGCGCTCAATGCGTCGTGTCGGGCATCGACGCTTTCTTGCGCGCGATGAAATCCTGCAAAGCCTCATCGATCGCGGGGTCGAGCGGCGGCGCTTCGTACTCGGCCAGCATCGTCTTCCAGATCTTGTTGGCGCGCTGCGGCGCATCGAGCCGGCCCTCGGCCTCCCATTGCTCGACCGAGTTGTTGTCGGCGATGCGCGAGCGGAAGAACGCGGATTCGAAATTCGCCTGGGTATGGGCGCAGCCGAGGAAATGCCCGCCCGGCGCCACTTCGTGAAACGCGTCGAAGGCTTGCGCGTTCTCCGACAGATCGATGCCGCGCGCGAGCACGTGCATCATGCCGAGCTGATCGAGGTCCATCACGAATTTCTCGTAGGACGAGGCGAGGCCGCCTTCCATCCAGCCCGCGGCGTGGAGCACGAAATTGGTGCCCGCGAACAGGGTCGGCAGCAGGGTCTGCGCGCTCTCATAGGCGGCCTGGGCATCCGGGATCTTGGATGCGCAGAGCGAGCCGCCGGTGCGGAAGGGCAGGCCGAGGCGACGCGCGAGCTGGCCGGCGCCGTAGATCGCCAGTGCGGCTTCGGGGGTGCCGAAAGTCGGCGCGCCGGATTGCATCGACAGCGTGGAGACGAAAGTCCCGAAGATGACCGGCGCGCCGCGTCGTACAAGCTGGACGAACGCCACGCCGGAGAGGATCTCGGCCATCGCCTGGGTGAGCGTGCCGGCGACGCTCACCGGACTCATCGCGCCGGACAGGATGAACGGTGTGATGATCACCGCCTGGTTCGCCGCCGCATAGGCCTCGGCCGAGCCGAGCATCGCCGAGTCCCAGACCAGCGGCGAGTTGGCGTTGATCAGACTCGTGCAGACCGTGTTGCTCTCGAGGAAATCCTGGCCGAACAGGATGCGGCACATCGCGACCGTGTCCTTGGCGCGCTCGGGATGCGTGACCGAGCCCATGAAGGGTTTGTCGGACAGGCGCATATGCGCATAGACCATGTCGAGATGACGCTTGTTGACCGGCAGATCGACCGGCTCGCACACCGTGCCGCCGGAGTGATGCATGAACGGACTCGCATAGGCGAGTTTCACGAAGTTGCGGAAATCCTCGATCGTGCCGTAGCGCCGCCCCTTGTCGAGATCATGCACGAAGGGCGAGCCATAGACCGGCGCGAAGACCAGGCTGTCGCCGCCGATCGGCACGCTGCGCTCGGGATTGCGCGCGACTTGCGTGAATTGGCGCGGTGCCGTGGCGACGAGCTTGCGCGCGAGGCCGCGGGGAAAGCGCACGCGCGTGCCTGTCACGTCGCAGCCCGCTTGCCTGAACAGCTCGAGCGCGCGTGGATGATCGCGAAACTCGCAGCCGATCTCCTCGAGCAGCCGCTCGGCATTGTTCTCGATCAGGACGAGACCTTCCTCGGACAGGATCTCCGTCGTCGGCACCTTGCGGGTGATGAACGGAATCGACGTCGAACGCGATTGCAGGCGCTGCGTGCGCCGCGCATCGCGGCCCCGCCGTCCCTCGCGCGAAGGCGCCGGTACCGTCTCGTCGATTGCCATGTCGTCCTCCGTGAACTCGGCCAGAATGTACCGCGCGGCGGGTGGATGTCATGGCCTCGTCGCCTCTCCTCGAATGAGCAGAGACGAGTCGGACGCGATCCTCACTGGCCGTCGAGCTGCGCGATGATCGCTTCCGCATGATGCATGGCGGTGTTGCCGGCGGGCATGCCGCAATAGACGGCGGTCTGGAGGATCATCTCCTTGAGTTCGTCGCGCGTGAAGCCGTCGCGCTCGAGGCCGGCGCGGACATGCAGGCGGAACTCCTCCCAACGGCCGAGCGCGGCGGTCATCGCCAGGACGAGCAATCGACGCGTGCGATGATCGAGACCGGGCCGGCTCCAGATCTCGCTCCAGGCATTGCGCGTGATCAGGTCCTGGAAATCGGCGTTGAACGCGTTGCGCTTGGCGAAGGACGCATCCACCCAGGCGTTGCCGAGCACCTGGCGGCGGTTGACCAGGCCGTCCTCGAACAGGCGCACGCGTGCGGCGGCGACGTCGTCGCGCGCCGGCGCTTCGTCGAGGAATCCGACCAGCGCGGCGGCGAAGGCATCGGGTGCTTCGGCGCAGGCGATATGTGCTGTCGGCAGTACAGCGAGCCGCACGTCCGGAATTGCGGCGACGAGCCGGTCGCCATGACCTTCGACGGGCGTCGAGACGTCGCTCGATCCGGCGATCACCAATGTGGGCGCGCCGATCGCGCCGAGCCGCGCGAGCAGATCCATGTCGCGGATCGCAGCGCCGCAGGCGGCATAGCCCAGCGGATCGGTGGTCTCCAGAGTCCGGCGGATGCTCGCCACATAGGCCGGATGGGCGGCGCGGAATGCCGGCGTGAAGAATCGGCCCAGGGCCGCATCGGTGATCGCGGCCATGCCTTGCGCACGCACGAGGCGGATGCGCTCGACCCAGATTTCGCGCGGCATGGCCGGCGAGGTGCAGGCGAGGATCAATTTCGTCACGCGCGTCGGCGCTTCGAGCGCCAGCTGCATCGCGATCATGCCGCCGAGCGAGAGGCCGCAGACCATTGCACTGGGCACTCCTGCGGCGTCGAGCACCGCACGGGCATCCGCGGCGAGCAGAGCGAGATTATAGTCGCCGCTCGGCGCATCCGACGCGCCGTGCCCGCGCGTATCCATGCGGATCACCCGAAATCGCGCCAGCAACAGCGGCATGATCGGCGACCACATCGCATGATCGGTGCCGATCGAGTTGAGCAGCAGCAGGCTGGGCGCGCCGTCGGGTCCGTCGACGCGGAAATAGATGCGCGCGGCTTGTGTCACGGCGAAGGGCATGGCGACCTCATGGGCGGGGGGCGAGGGGGCTCGCCCGGTAGGCGGCGAGCACACGCTTGACGAAGACCGGCGCGGCGCCCAGGAAATCGCGTGGGTCGAGCAGGCGCTCGATCGCATCGCGGGTGAGATGCGCGCCGATCTTCGCGTCGCGCTGAAGAATTTCGGCGAGCGGCCGCTTTTCCGCGATCGCGTCACGCACCGCCTGCTCGACCAGTGCATGCGCGTCCTGGCGCGGCATCTGCGCGGCGAGCGCGGCCGCGACGCGTTCGGACATCACGACGCCCCGGGTGTTCGCGATGTTGCGCGCCATGGCCGTCGCGTCGATGGTGAGGTTGGCGACGACCTCCCGGGTCGCCGCGAGCGCGGCCGCGGCGGCGCGATGCAGATCGGGGATGCTCGCCCATTCGGATTGCCAGCCGCCGACCGCACGCTCGCCTTCATGCGCCATCGCCGCGATCAGCGCGGCGATATGGCCGGCAGCGCGCGGCAGCGACGACAGCGCGATCATCGCGCCGACTGGGTTGCGCTTGTGCGGCATCGCGGACGAGCCGCCGCGCCCGGGTCCCTCGGGCTCGATCAACTCACCGAGTTCGAATTGCATGCCCAGCGCGACATCCCTGCCGATCTTCGCGAGGCTGCCGGTCAGCACGGCAATGCCCGCCGACAGCGCGATCAGCGCATCGCGCTGGACATGCCAGGGCAGCGGCGGCACGGCGAGTCCGAGGCGCCGGCCCAACGCGTCCGCGAGTGCCGGACCGTCGCTGCCGAGCGAGGCCAGCGTGCCGACGGCGCCGCCGAATTGCAGGACGAAGGCCGCGTCGCGTGCTTGCATGAGCCGCTGATGCGCACGCACCAGACTCATCAACCAACCCGCCGCCTTGAGGCCGAAGGGAATTGCGGGACCAGGCTGCAGCAGCGTGCGGCCCAGCTGCAGCGTCTCGCGATGTGTACCGGTGAGCGCGGCGCAGTCGGCAGCGAGACTCGCCAACTCGCCGTCCATCCAGGCATGGACGCGCCGCAGGATCAGCAGCAGGGCGGTGTCGACGATGTCCTGGCTGGTGGCGCCGAGATGAACAAAGCGCGCCGCGTGCGCATCGCGTGCCGCCACCGCGGCCCCCAAAGCCGCGACGAGCGCGATGACGGGCGTGCCGCTGCGCGACAGGGACGCGGCGATGTCAGCGCCATCGATCGCGCCAGGCTTGCAGCAGGCGACGATCGCCGCCGCCGCCGCCGCCGGGATCCTGCCGATATCCGAAGCCGCCAGGGCGAGCGCCGCCTCGACTTCAAGCATCGCAGCGACGAAGGCGGAGTCCGAGAACAGCGCCTCGATCGAATTGGGCGCGAACACGCCACCGCCGAGAAGCCGGTTCACCGCGCCGTCCGGGTCACGATTCGAAGAACACGGTTTCGCCGTCGCCCTGGAGCCGGATGTCGAAGACGTAGACGCGCTCGGCGCCGCGTGTCTCCGCGCGCGCGATCAGCGTATGCCGGCGGTCTTCAGGCACGAGTTGCAGGATCGGGTCGATGGCATTGGCGCCCTCATCCGGGAAATAGATGCGTGTGAACATCCGCCGCACCACGCCGCGTGCGAAGATGCTGACATTGATGTGCGGCGCCATCGGCGTCCCATCCCGGCCGGGGACCGCGCCGGGTTTGATCGTCTGGAAGAAATAGCTGCCATCCCTGGGCTCGATTTCGGCTCGGCCAAAGCCTTTGAACGCGCTGTTGGGCCGCGCCCGCCCGTCGGCCGGATGCGCATAGCGGCCGGCAGAGTCGGCCTGCCACAGCTCGACCAACGCTTCGCCGACGGCTGCGCCTGCGCCATCGAGAACGCGCCCTTCGATGCGAATGCGCGTCCCCGTAGCGTCGGGCGTGATCATGTCATTGGTCGCGAGTTCGCGGCGACCA
>JANNTF010000490.1:0-2904 GCA_031403455.1 Alphaproteobacteria bacterium
ATGAGATCATCGGTCCGCTGGTGCCGATGGCGATGCCGGATCTGCTGCGCTTCACGCGCATGACCGGCGATCTGGTGAAGGCGATCCGCGCCTGCCCGCAGATCGTGATCAGCGCCATCGACGGGATCTGCGCCGGCGCCGGCGCCTGCATCGCCATGGCGAGCGATCTGCGCCTCGGCACCTCGCGCGCGAAGACCGCCTTCCTGTTCACCCGGGTCGGACTCGCCGGCGCCGATATGGGCGCCTGTGCGATCCTGCCGCGCCTCATCGGCCAGGGCCGCGCTGCCGAGTTGCTCTTCACCGGACGCTCGTTCAGCGGCGAGGAAGCGGAGCGCTGGGGCTTCTTCAACCGTCTCTGCGAACCCGATGCGCTGCTGCGCGAAGCGCAGGGTCTGGCGCAGACGCTCGCCAGCGGTCCGAGCTTCGCGCATGCGATGACCAAGCGGCAGCTCGATCACGAATGGAACATGGGGGTCGAGCAGGCGATCGAGGCCGAGGCCCAGGCCCAGGCGATCTGCATGCAGACGCAGGATTTCGCGCGCGCCTATCACGCCTTCGTCGCCAAGCAGAAGCCGGTCTTCGAGGGCAATTGATGGCGGATCGTTCCTTCCTCGACTGGCCATTCTTCGACGCGACGCATCGCGATCTCGCGCGTGCGCTCGATGCCTGGGCCGGCGATGCGTTGGGGCAGATGGACCACGCGGATGTCGACGCGACCTGTCGCGCGTTGGTGCGCAAGCTCGGCGATGGTGGCTGGCTCCATCATGCCGCTGGCGGCAGCTTCGATGTGCGCCTGCTATGCCTCATTCGGGAGACCCTCGCGCGCCATGACGGCCTGGCCGATTTCGCCTTCGCGATGCAGGGACTCGGCACCGGCTCGATCGCTCTGTTCGGCACCTCGGCACAGAAGCAATGCTACCTGCCGCCCGTCGCGCGCGGCGACAAGATCGCCGCTTTCGCGCTCTCCGAGCCCGAGGGTGGTTCGGACGTCTCGGCGCTGCGCATGACGGCACAACGCTCGGGTGATGGCTTCACGCTCGATGGCACGAAGACCTGGATCTCCAACGGCGGCATCGCCGACCACTACGTCGTCTTCGCACGCAGTGGCGAAGCGCCGGGTGCCAAGGGATTGTCCGCTTTCATCGTCGATGCGACGACACCCGGCTTGCAGATCACCGAGCGCATCGCCACGATCGCACCGCACCCGCTGGCGACTCTGCGCTTCACGCGCTGTCGCGTGCCGGTCGACGCGCTGATCGGCAAGCCGGGCGATGGCTTCAAGATCGCGATGGCGACGCTCGACGTCTTCCGCTCGACCGTCGGCGCAGCGGCGCTGGGCTTCGCACGTCGCGCGCTCGACGAGGCCCTGGCGCGGATCCACGCACGTGACGCCTTCGGGCAGAAGCTCAAGGACTTCCAGCTCACGCAGGCAAAGATCGCGGAGATGGCGACCGAGATCGACGCCGCCGCCCTGCTCGTCTATCGCGCGGCCTGGGTGAAGGATTCCGGCGCGCCGCGGGTGACGCGCGAGGCCTCGATGGCCAAGCTCTACGCGACCGAAATGGCGCAGCGCGTGATCGACTCGGCGGTGCAGCTCTGGGGCGGCATGGGCGTCGTCTCCGGCAATACCGTCGAAAGGCTCTACCGCGAAATCCGAGCGTTGCGGATCTACGAAGGCACCTCGGAGATCCAGAAACTCGTGATCGCCGGCCAAGTCATGCACGCATGGACGGAAGCACCGCGATGAGGCTTCTCCAGCCGCTCGCGATCAAGACGATGCTGCTGCCCAACCGCGTGGTCGTGCCCGCCATGGTGACGCGGCTCTCGGGCGAGGATGGGTTCGTCAATGACGGCATCGTGGCGCGCTATGTGCGCTATGCCGAAGGTCATGTCGGGTTGATCGTCGTCGAAGCGATGGCGATCCATGGTTCGAAATCGGGACCCTTGCTGCGCCTCTCCGCCGATGAGTTCATCCCCGGACATCGTGAACTGGTCAAGCGCGTCCATGGCGCCGGGCCATCCAAGATCGTCCCGCAGATCATTCACTTCATGAAGGTCGCGCGCTCGGGCTGGCGCCAGACGATCGACATGCTGTCGCTGATCGAGATCAATTCGGTGATCGAGCAATTCGCGGCCGCCGCGGCGCGGGCGCGCGAGGCCGGCTACGATGGCGTCGAGCTGCACTCGGCGCATGCCTATACGCTGTCGTCGTTCCTGTCGCGCCACAACAAGCGGCGCGACGAGTATGACGGTCGCACGCTAGAAGGTCGCTTGCGCATGTTCGGCAAGGTTTTCACGCGGGTGCGAGAAATGGTCGGCGATGATTTTCCGGTCGGCGCGCGTTTCCTCGCGGAGGAGGCGATCAAGGACGGCTACGGCCTGCCGGATTCACAGCGTATCGCGCTGCGCATGGCGCAGCTCGGCGCCGACTACATCTCGCTCTCGGTCGGTGGAAAATTCGAGGACGCGGTCCATCGCGAGGGACACCCGCTCTATCCCTATACCGGTTATTCCGGCGACCGCTGCATGCCCGGCGATTGGTATCCGCCGTTGCCGCACGCGCATCTGGCCGCCGGCATCAAGCAGTACATCAATGCCAAGGGCTATGCCGTCCCGATCATCTCGGTCGGCAAGATCAGCGATCCCGATGAAGCCGAGAGCTTGCTGCGCGAGGGCAAGGCGGATCTGATCGGCATGGCCCGCCAACTCCTCGCCGATCCGGATTGGGTGCGCAAGGTCGCCGAGCGCCGTCCCGCCGTTTGTCGCGACCGGCGCGCTGGTGACGTTCGGCCTCGCGGAGTCGCTGCATGGCTCAGGCTTCCTCGCGGTCTATATCGCCGGCCTGGTGGTGGGGAACCGCGAAACCCGCGCGCACGGCGTTATCGTGACATTCCTCGACGCCGC
>JANNTF010000491.1:0-5342 GCA_031403455.1 Alphaproteobacteria bacterium
GATCACCGGCCGGGTCGACGACGTCATCAACGTCTCCGGTCACCGCATCGGTACCGCGGAAGTCGAGTCCGCGCTGGTCGCTCACACCAAGGTCGCGGAAGCCGCGGTGGTCGGCTATCCGCACGACATCAAGGGCCAGGGCATCTACGCCTATGTGACGCTCAAGGCGGGAGAGCCGCACTCGGACGAATTGCGGCGGGAACTCGTCGCCTGGGTGCGCAAGCAGATCGGGCCGATCGCGACGCCGGATGTCATCCAATGGGCGCCGGGCCTGCCCAAGACGCGCTCGGGCAAGATCATGCGGCGGATCTTGCGCAAGATCGCGGCCAACGAGCACTCGGCGCTGGGTGACACCTCGACCCTCGCCGATCCCGGCGTGGTCGACGAGTTGGTGAACAACCGGCTCAACAAAGGTTGAAACCGCGCCATGCAACAGCTGAAGACGCTGGGAGACGAGGATGCCCGCGCGGCGATCGAGGCTATCCGGCTGGAGGTCGTGCGCCGCCAGCGCTCGGCCGTCATCGCGGTCGCGGATGCGTATGGTGAAACGATCGCGCTGCTGCGCATGAACGGCGCGGCGTTCAGCTCGGTCGATGTCTCGATGAACAAGGCGTTCACGGCGGCGCGGCTGCGACGGCCGACGCGCCTGATCGGGCGCAATGCGCGCGACCCGGAGACCGGCTTCGACATCGCCTATTACGGCAATCCGAGATTCGTCGGTTTTGCCGGCGGCCTGCCGGTGATCGTCGACGGCGCCACGCTCGGCGCCGTCGCGGTCAGCGGCCTGACGCAGGACGAGGACGAGGATCTCGCGCGGCTCGGCATCGCCGCGATCACGGCGGCGCTGCCCGGTTAAGGACGAATCGGCTCGTCGCTCGCACCGCGGGACGGCTTCGGCTATATCCACCGCCGTCTTTCCCTCGGCTCGGTCTTCCCCAGATGTCGCCGCAAGGCTGTCTCACCGGCTTCTTCATCCTGCTCATCGCGATCTGGTCCTTGTTCATCGCGGGCGTGGTCGCGGCGGGCTGGCTCAGTGCGGAGATCGTCGAGTTCCTGGCCGCCAGCATCCTCGCGGACGCCGAGTCCGCGCGGCGCATCACCCAGAACATCGTCGAGACGCTGCGCAGTTTCGGCTTCAGCGTCTTCGCCGCGATCTGGGCGATCGGTACCGGGCTGCTGAGCATGATGTGGTTCATCTTCTGGCGCGGCGCGCGGATGGCGGAACCGCGGCGCCAGCGTCCCGATTTCGAACCCCCGATCGATGCATTCCCGTCACCGGAAACCCTGAAGGACGTGACGCCGCGCAGGGACGGCACGTCGCGCGACGAGATCCTGCCGCCGGACAGGCCGCGACCCTGAGTCTCGTGCGCCCCTCGTGATGTCGCGTCAAACGCTCATCGTTGCCGTGAAGGTGCTGGTCTCGATCGCGCTGGTCGCCTTCCTGGTCCACCGCGTCGAGTTCGCGCCGCTGCTGCGCCGCTTCGAGGACATGCAACTCGCCTGGCTCGCCATCGCCATCGCCGTTTTCATCGGCCAGTTGCTGCTGACGGGCTGGCGCTACGCGCTGATCGGCCGCGCGCTCGACGCCGCCCTGCCGACGAAGGAAGCGATCCGGCTCGTCCTGATCGGGCAGTTCTTCAGTCAGACGCTGCCGTCGGCCATCGGCGGCGATGCGGTGCGCGCGTACATGACGACGCGCCACGGCATTCGCTGGGGCCGCGCCGTCTCGGCCGTGCTGTGCGATCGCGGCGTCGCGATGATCGTTCTGATGGTGCTGTCGACACTGACGATCCCGATCTTCCTGGCGCGCATCCAGGATCCGCTCGCGCGATTCTTCACGCCCGTGCCGCTGCTGCTGGTGCTGATCGGCTTCGGCGCCATGATCCTCGGGCACGAGGCGCGGCTCGCGCGGCTCGGACAATGGCGCATCGCCAAGCCCTTCTGCGTCCTCATCGCCGATCTCCGCCGCATCGTCTTCGCCTCGCCCGAGAGCCGCACGATCATCCCGCTCTCGATCGTGGTGCATATCGGCGTCATCGCCAGCATCTGGCTGCTCGGCCGGGCATTGCGACTCGATATCGCGCTGCTGGACTGTCTCGTGCTGGTGCCGCCGATCGTCGTCGCGACGCTGATCCCGGTCTCGATCGCCGGCTGGGGAATCCGCGAAGGCGCGATGGTCTTCGGCTTCGCCTTGGTCGGTGTCGCCGAGGCCGACGCGCTCGCGCTCTCGGTCGCCACCGGCCTGGCGCAGATCGTCGCCGGAATACCCGGCGGGATCCTCTGGCTCCTGCGCGGTCGCCCAGCCACGCACGACGACACGTCATCGAGTTCCTGACTCTCGACCGCGCTGACGCAATGCGGTGAGCCCGACGAGCCCGGCGCCGAGGAGCAGCAGGCTGGCAGGCTGGGCCACATCGGTGGGTGGAGCGACGATGATCCCGCCTTCATCCCGACTGCCGCCGAACCCGGTGATGAATGCGATGCTGTCGAATTCGATGTCGGATGTATCCGCGATGCCGATCACGATGCGGTGCTCGGTCAGTGCCGTGTCCAGCTGACCGGCGACCTGCAGGATGGTGGAAAGTCCATTGAACTCGATCGCATAGTTGGACAGCGCCGCCCCGGAGACCGGGTTGAGCGTGAAATTCGTCAGGTTGGTCGCGTTGCCGGGCTGGTTCGCGACCACGCTGCCATCGCCGAATTTGGCGAAGTTCACGCCATCTACGAAGAAGCCGAAGATATCGGTGACATCCTCGGTCGGGAACTCCTCCGTCATGAACAGGAACGTCGCCTTGACGGAGGTCGCCGTCGATCCTGGCTTCTGGGTGACCCTGAAGCTGAGGACATTGGCATCGTTGGTGGCGACATTGCCTGGCGCGATGCTGGTCAGGAGATTGCTGGGGCCGCTGCCCGGGCTACGACCGAAACTGCCTGTCGTGTTGCGCTGTGGAATCTGATTCAGGATCGAACTCGACAACACGATGCCATCACCGAGCGTGAATTTCGGTTTCGTCGGATCGAGCGCGGGCGCCAACTGGAACCCCGTGAATTTGCCGCCATTCGCGCTGGCGCCGAGATTGCCCTGATAGGTGGCCGATCCCGGCACGAGCGCGAAGTCGCCCGAGTCGGCGAGCAAGATGGCCGCGAGAGCGTTGGCCGCCGCCGCCGCGCTGCCGCCGGTTTCCGGGGTGATGACGAGCGCGCGAGCGGGCTCCCTGGTCACCAACAGAGTCAAAGTCAGTCCGGCAAGCGCCGCGATCCGATGGATGCGCATGATGATCTCCTGGCTTTGGCCGCGCTGCCGACCGGGCCGCGCAAGCGCGACAGGATCGCCACGCTCGCCGCGATGGTGGCGATCTCGCGTGCGCGCTGCATCGTACCGGGGGCGGAAACCGCGCGAAGAAATCGCCCCTACGTGTCACCTCTTGAGGGGACACGCACGGCGCGAACATCTAATCCGCGCTGATCGGCACGACCCGGAATGGCGTTGACGGCGACAGACACCGGAACGCGACCGGCGCATCAAAGCCTTTGACGATCGCCCTCTCATCGCGGCTCGGCACGGCATCGACCAGCTCCGTCACGCCCGTCTCGCGCAGCAATTCCTGCGACAGCACGATCTCGCCGCCATCGACGTGCTTCAGCAGCCGAGCGCCGAGATTCACCGTCGACCCGTAATAGTCGAGCCGCCCGTTGAGCGTCGCGGCAAGCACCGCGCCGACATGAAGCGCGACCCTGATCTTCAACTGGTGGGACGCCGCGCCGCGAGTCCAACCCATGGCATGGGATAAGCATTGCAACTCGAGCGCCGCGCGCACGCCATCGACCGGCGCCGCGAAGCTCGCGAGAATCCCATCTCCGTTCGTCTTGATCAGCTCTCCGCAATGGCGATGGACACTGGCATCCAGCCCATCGAAATGCGCGCGCAAAAGTTCGAAGGCCGCGCGGTCGCCGAGCCGCGCGAACAGCGCCGTCGAGTCGCACACATCCGTGAACATGAGTGTGACGCGCCGCGCCATGATTGCCGACCCGGGGCTCTGCGATACGCGGTAGACGCCCGCGATCTTGATGCCGCCCATTTCCAAGGCCACGACAGACATGGTGCGCGCTCTTTCCATTCTTACTCTTGCTCCGCATCACCGCCCAGGCCAGGCCAGTCGCGGCACGGCGGTGAGGATGCGCACGAGATCGCTCTCTCGGCGCACGCCGGTCTTCACGAAGAGATTCGTGATCTGCGTCTTCACCGTGCTGGCCTGCACACCCACGCAGCGCGCGAACTCCTTGCGGCAGACACCGCGCGCGAGCGCGACGGCGAGTCGCGTCTCGGCCCGCGTCAACCCGAACGCCGATCGGATGCGCCGCGCAAACTCCTCATCCTCGGCATCGGGATCACTGGCGATAATCAGCACCTGCGCCGATTCGTGCGACGGCGCGAAAGGCGCGATCGCCAGCACCAGTGGCGCCGCATCGCTGCGGCGGCTGACCGCGAGCGTGCAGCCGCTCCCGCCGTCGGCTTGCGCCGTGGCAATCCCCGACGCCGCCATCGAGATCGAGCGACCCAGCCGGATCGTCGTCTGGCGATCGCTGGTCACCAGGATCCCGCCGCCATTGGGCTGTGACGCCAGGCGGATCGCGTCACCGCTCGCGAGCAGACGGCGCGCCGCGATGGTCGCGAATGTAACCTGCGAACTCGCCCCGCAGATCAACGCCGCGATGCCCAGGGCATCGAGGATGGCGACATTGCCAGGCGCATCCCCGAGGGAAGCCGGCTTGTCGCGCGCTGGGGCGATGGCGATGGCGATGGCGATGGCGTCTGGAAGATCGGTATACTCGGCGGGGGTGACGATGGACGTCGCCACCCGCGCCTCGCCGTCGTCCGAGACGGGCGAACGCCATGCGCTGAAATTCGCCGTGATTCGATTCATGACGCTACCTCCTCCAGACGGTTGATGGCCGCGAGTTGTGGGGTGGGGAAAGGCACTGGCGGGTGGGTACGGGTTGCGCTGCGTGTGATCACCAGACCGCCGGGATGACGGCCAGGCGCGGCGCGCGCCCGGATTTGCGCCAACGGCGCATCGTCCGGGTCGATCTCCTTCTTGTGGAAGGGCCGCGCCGATTTCTGATGTACGATGTGTGTAGACCCGGAATCTCCCCGCTCTCGATCGCAGCGCAATTCGCGCCACTCAGACACTGCATTTGCCATGTGGCCCTCCGATCCTGACGACGCTCAGTCTCCGGGAGGCGCGTCAGCTGATCGTGAGAAGCAAAGGAATTCAGCGTGAAAACTGGAGGCGGATCGATCCAAGCCAGTTTGGGCAACGAAGGATCTTGGACGGGATGGG
>JANNTF010000492.1:0-9432 GCA_031403455.1 Alphaproteobacteria bacterium
CTCGCCATCGACCTGCGTCCAATACGGCAGATCGTCGGCGTAGGAATCGGAATCGTAGAGGAACCCGCCTTCCTCGACGACGAGCTTGCGCGTGTTGCCGCTGAGCCGGCCGGTGTACCAGCCGACCGGGCGCTGACCGCAGGCCTTTTCGATGGCGTCGATCGCGAGCTTCATGTGCTTGCGCTCCTCGGCGATCGGGATGTGCTGGTAGTCGATCCAGCGCCAGCCATGGCTCGCCACTTCGTGACCCGATTCATGCATCGCCTGCGCGGCGAGCGGGTTGCGCGCCACCGCCATGCCGACGGCCCAGCTGGTGAATTGCAGCTTGCGCTCGTTGAACATGCGCAGGATCCGCCAGAACCCGGCGCGGCTGCCATACTCGTAGACCGACTCCACGGTCTCGTCGCGCTGTGCCTTGCGCGGGGTCTGCCCGACGACTTCGTGCAGGAAGACCTCCGAGGTCTTGTCGCCGTGCAGGATCGAGCGCTCGCCACCCTCCTCGTAATTGAGGACGAAGCTGACGGCGATGCACGCCCCGCCGGGCCATTTGGCGCTCGGCGGCATCCGGCCATAGCCGATCAGATCGCGCGGATAGGCAGGTTTCTTACGAACGGCCATGATGATCCTCGGCACTGCGGGGGCGCGCTGCGGCCAGCCGAGGCTTCGGCCGGGAGGCGATGCAGGCAGGCATCCTGCCCGGCGGCAGCAACCATCGACAAGCCCGGAGGTGGGGCCGGCGGCCCCATCGAGCGTTGACGGCGGCGTGTCCGGTGCGGCTGAATCGCGTGGTCTTCCCGACTCGTTGTGGAGTTCGCCATGATGCATTTCGTCACGCGTGTTGCCGTTGTTTTCGCGATCCTCGCGACCTGGAGCGTCGGCGCCGCCGCGCAGGGTCAGCTCAGGGTCTATAATTGGAGCGACTACATCTCGCTCGACACGCTCAAGCGCTTCGAGCAGGAGACCGGGATCAAGGTCACCTACGACACGTATGACGGCAACGAGCTGCTCGACGCCAAGCTGCGCGCCGGGCGCAGCGGCTATGATCTCGTCGTTCCGACGGCGTCGCCGTTCCTCGCCAATCAGCTGCGCGCCAAGCTGTTCCAGCCGATCGACCGCGCCAAGATTCCCAACCACGCCACACTCGATCCCAGTGTCATGAAGCGCCTGGAAGGCTCGGACCCGGGCAATCGCCATGGCGTGCCGTGGCTCTGGGGAACCACCGGCATCGGGTACAACCGCGAGCGAATTCTCAAGCTGATGCCCGACGCGCCGGTCTATTCGCTGCGCATGATCTTCGATCCCCAGGTGATCTCGAAGTTCAAATCCTGCGGCGTCATCATCCTCGACTCCCCGACCGACGTCCTGCCGGCGGCGCTCACCTATCTCGGTCGCGATCCGGATTCGAAGAATCCCGACGATCTCGCCAAGGCGGTCGAAGCGCTGACCGCCATCCGCCCCTTCGTCCGGCGCTGGCACTCCTCGGAGTACATCAACGCGCTGGCGAGCGGCGATGCCTGCCTCGCCTTCGGGTTCTCGGGTGACGTCAAGCAGGCGGCGAAGCGCGCGGCGGCGGCCAAGAAGGGGGTCACGATCGAGTATGCGATCCCGGTCGAAGGCGCCCTGACCTGGATCGATACCGCCGCGATCCCGGCGGACGCGGTGAATGTCGACAACGCGCATCGCTTCATCGACTTCATGCTGCGGCCCGAGAACGCCGCCGCGAACTCGAATTTCGTCGGCTACGCCAACGCCGTGCCCGGATCGCGCGAGAAGATGGACGAGGCGGTGCGCAGTGATCCTGGCATCTATCCGCCGCTCGAGGTCCAGAGCCGGCTCTACACGATCTCGCCGGCCGAGCTCGACTACGATCGCCTGCGCACGCGCGCCTGGACGCGGGTCAAGACGGGACGTTGAGCGGCGACGAGGGGAGCGGCGACGAGGGAGCGTCATGTCGATGGTCGCGCTCGAGGGCATCCGCAAGCGCTTCGGCCCGATCGCCGCCGTCGACGGCGTGGATCTGACGATCGCGAGCGGTGAGTTCTTCGCGCTGCTCGGCGGCTCGGGCTGTGGCAAGACGACCCTGCTGAGGATGATCGCCGGGCTCGAGAGTCCGGATGCCGGCCGGATCCTGATCGGCGATCTGGATGCGACCGCGCTGGCGCCGTGGTCGCGGCCGGTCAACACGGTGTTCCAGTCCTATGCGCTCTTCCCGCATCTGAGCGTCGCCGCCAATGTCGGCTATGGCCTGGTGCGCGAGCGCTTGGCGCGCGCGGACATCGCCAAGCGCGTGCGGGAGATGCTGGCGCTCGTCCAGCTCACGGGTTTCGAGGATCGCCGTCCGCACCAGCTCTCGGGCGGCCAGCGTCAGCGTGTCGCCCTCGCGCGCGCCTTGGCGAAGCTGCCGCAGATCCTGCTGCTCGATGAGCCGATGGCGGCGCTCGATCGGGGCTTGCGCGAGGAGACGCGCGCCCAGCTCGTGCGCGTTCAACGGCAGCTGGGAATCACCTTCGTCCTGGTGACGCATGACCAGGAGGAGGCGATGGCGCTCGCCGATCGTGTCGGCGTGATGCGCGCGGGGCGTATCGCGCAGCTCGGCAGTCCGCGCGACGTGTATGACGCGCCGGCCGATCGCGGCGTCGCCGCGTTTCTCGGGCGCGCGGCGCTGATCGACGGGCAAGTGCTCGGACGAGATGGCAGCACCACGGTGATCGATGGCGGTGCGCTGGGACGGCTTCGCGGGCGCACGGTGCGCGAGCTGGCGGCCGGGAGCGTGGCCTGCCTCGTCTTGCGGCCCGAGCATCTGCGGCTGGTGGCGCCGGGCGAGGGGGCGTTGCGTGGAACCGTCGGGCGCGCCGCGTTCCTCGGTGAGAGCGTCGCCTTGGACGTGACCCTCGAGACCGGGCTCGACGTGACGGTCAGCCTGCCCGCGCGGACGATCCATCCGGCGCGCGATACGACTGTGGGGCTGCGCTGGGACGAATCCGCCTGCGTCATCGTGCCGAGGTGAGCATCCTCTGGCCCCGCGCGATCCGGTTCTGGATCATCGCGCTGCCGCTCGTCTGGCTCACGATATTCCTCGCCGCGCCATTCCTGATGAGCCTGGCGATCAGCTTCGGCACCGCGACGGACACCGCGCCACCGTTCCGGCTGGATCCTCCCGGGCTCGCGGCATGGCGGCTGCTCGCCAGCGACACGCTGTATCTCGATGCCCTCCTCACCTCGGTGCGGATCGCGGCCAGCGCGACGATCCTGACGATCGTGATCGGCTACCCCATGGCCTATGCGATCGCGCGCGCGCCCGAGCGGCGGCGGGCGTTGCTGCTCGTCCTCGTGATGCTGCCGTTCTGGACGTCGTTCCTGATCCGGATCTACGCGTGGACCGCGGTGCTGCGACCGTCGGGCCTGATCAACGGCCTGCTGCAGGCGATCGGTTTGATCGACGCGCCGCTCGAACTCATCAACAACGAGTTCGCCGTGCATCTTGGCCTTGTCTACGTCTACCTGCCGTTCATGGTCCTGCCGCTCTACGCGAGTCTCGAAAAGCTCGACCCGTCGCTGGAAGAAGCGGCGGCCGATCTTGGCGCACGGCCATGGGAGAATTTCCTGACGGTGACGCTGCCGCTGACGCTGCCCGGACTCGCGGCGGGCGCCTTGCTGGTTTTCATTCCCGCCTCGGCCGAGTTCATCGTGCCCGATCTGCTGGGTGGACCCGATACCAATCTGCTCGGTCGCGTGATCTGGGCCGAGTTCTTCTCCAATCGGGATTGGCCTGCGACGGCCGCGCTCGCCAGCGCGCTGGTGGCCGTTCTGGCGGGACCGATCCTGTGGTTCCAGCGCTTGCAGGCACGCGCGTGAACGCGACGGCGCGCGCACGCCTGCAGGCGATCCTCGGGCTCGGCTATGTCTTCCTGTATTTGCCGATCGCGGTGCTCGCCGTGTTCTCGTTCAACGACTCGCCCTTGCTGACGAGCTGGAGCGGCTTCTCGCTGCGCTGGTATCGCGAGCTGCTCGGCAATGAACGCATGCTGCACGCGGCGGGACTGAGTCTGATGATCGCGGCCGGCAGCGCGACGATCGCGACGATCCTCGGCGCGGCCGCCGGCTTCGCATTGGCGCGGTTCGGCCGGTTCCGGCTGCGCGGTGTGCTCGGCACGGCGCTCGCGGCGTTGCTGGTGATGCCGGAGATCATCACCGGGGTCAGTCTGCTCCTGCTGTTCGTGGCGATGGAGCGCGTGCTCGGCTGGCCCGGCGAGCGCGGCATGGTGACCGTCGCGATCGCGCACGCAACCTTCGCCATCGCCTATGTCGCCACGCTCGTGCAGGCACGACTCGCCGGTCAGGACCCCGCGCTCGAGGAAGCCGCCGCCGATCTCGGCGCGCGACCACTCGCGATCCTGACCACGGTCACGCTGCCTCTGATGGCGCCGGCGCTGCTCGCCGGCTGGCTGCTCGCGTTCACTTTGTCGCTCGACGATCTCGTGGTCGCGAGCTTCGTGTCCGGCCCCGGCGCGACGACGCTGCCGATGCTGATCTTCGCGAGCGTGCGGCTCGGCCTGTCGCCGCAGGTCAATGCGCTGGCGACTCTGCTGGTCCTCTTCATCGCGCTCGCGCTGCTGCTGGCCAGCTTGGCGCTCGGTCAGGCGCGACGGCCGCGATCGGGGGGTTAACGTTTCGTTAACACGTGAGGCGCTCTGGTGACCGTTCGTTAAGGCTAACGGATCATGCTCCGCATTCACGATGTTCGATCATGTCGCCCGTCAGTCGGCGCTCACCACGCCGCGACTCCTGCGTCCCTACGCGGATCTCCTGGCTTTCACGCGCGTGGTCGCGCGCGCGAATTGGGATGAACGCGATCGCGAATCCTGGATCTGGCGCGGGGCGCCGCATCGCCGCGCGACGGTCGCCGCCGCCGCACTCTTCGTGTTCGGGTTGATCTGGCAAGCGCGCGACACCACGATCACCGACTCCCCACCGCCAAACCACGCCGAAATCGCTCTCCTGCCCGAGGAGATCGCACCCGCGGCCGCGCCGGCCACCGCGATCCTGCCCGACGAGGATCGTCGCCGGCTCGATCTCGTCGACCTCGCGGAACAGCGGCTGCGCATGCTCGAACGGCGCCTCGACCTCAGCGAGTCCGAGCGCCAGCGCCTCGAGAGCGAGTTCCAGCGCCTGCAGAGCGACGTGGCGATCCGCAAGCGCGAGATGGCCGATCGTGAGCAGCAGATGTCCGATCTGGTCGCCGGACAATCCGCGGCGCTCGGCCGTCTTGCCGAGCAGACGAGCGCGAGCGTCGAGGCGCTGTCCAAGCTGGTGGCGCGCACGGGCATCGATCCGGAGCGGTTGATCGCCGCCGTACGCCGCGAAGTCGGCGGCGGCGGCCCGTACATCCAGCTCGCCGAGAATCACTACGTCACCCCCGATGTCGTCGCGCCGGGGCTGGGTGGGCCGATGCTGCGGCTCGAAGCCTTGCGCCGCGCTTTGACGGCATTGCCATTGGAAACGCCGCTGGCCGAGTTCGGAATCCTCAGCCCTTTCGGGGTCCGGCGCGACCCGTTCAACGGCCACGCCGCGATGCATTACGGCATGGATCTGTCGGCGCCTTCGCGCACGGCGATCCTGGCGACCGCGCCGGGGACGGTCGTCACCGCGGGATGGCAGGGCGATTACGGCAATCTCGTCGAGATCGACCACGGCTTCGGCATTCGCACGCGCTACGCCCATCTCTCGCGCGTCGACGTCAAGCTCGGCGATGCGGTGGGTGCGCGCGCGCGGCTCGGTCTGGTCGGGACCACCGGACGCAGCACGGGGCCGCATCTGCACTACGAAGTCATGTTCGAAGGCGACAATCTCGATCCGATGCGCTTTATCGAGGCCAAGCGTTTCGTGCTGCGGGGCGTGGGCGGCCGCCGCGGCGGCCGCGGCTGATCGCGCGCGCTGTTTCGTGGACGCCGACTCTCCCGCATCGACGCCGGTTCGAGCGATGGCTAGCATCGCGCACGTGACCAATTTCGAACCGCCGGCATTCGACGTCAGGGCGGCGTTTGATCAGGCGGTCAAGCTCCATCAGGCGCGCCGCATGGTCGAGGCGGAGGAGATCTACCGCTCCATTCTCGCGGTGCAGCCCGCGCATCCCGGCGCGTTGCATCTGATGGGCGTCATCGACATCCAACGCAACAATCCTGCGGCGGCTATCGAGAAGATTGCGGCCGCGTTGCGCTTGAACCCGGGCGCCGCGCCGTTCCACGGCAATTATGCGACGGCTCTGCAGGCGCTCGGCCGGCGCGACGAGGCGGAGACGCATTATCGCGAGGCGGTCCGTCTCGATGCGTCCTACGCCGACGCGCACAACAATCTGGGTGCGCTGCTCGAGAAGCGCGGGCGCCACGGCGACGCGCTGCGATCCTATCGTGCGGCGCTCGCGGCGCGACCCGCCTTCGCGGAGGCGCATTGCAATCTCGGCCAGCTGCTGCGCACGACCGGCGCTCTCGACGAAGCGATCAAGCATCTCAACGAGGCGATCAAGCTGCGCCCCGATCATGCGGATGCCCATCGCGGCCTGGGCATGGCGCTGGGACGGCAGAACAAGAACGATCCGGCGATCATCGCGCTGCGCAAGGCGATCGAGCTGCGGCCCGAGGACGCGGAGGCGCATAATCATCTCGGCAATCGGTTGAAGGCCAAGGGCGAGCTCGACGCCGCGGAGATCGTCTATCGCAAGGCGCTGGCGCTGCGGCCCGATTTCGTCGATGTCCACAACAACCTCGGCAATGTCCATTTTCGCCGCGGCAGGCTGGCCGACGCCGAGAGCTGCTATCGCCGCGCGCTGGAGCTGCGGCCGAATTACCCCGACGGCTACGGCAATCTCGGCATCGTGCACATGGGCCGTTGCCGCTACGACGATGCCGTCGTGAGTCTGCGGCGCGCGTTGGAGCTGCGCCCGAATTATCCCGAGGCGATGTGCAATCTCAGCCAGGCGCTGCTCGTGCTCGGGCAGTTCAAGGAAGGCTGGGACCGCTACGAGTCACGGTGGCGCTTGCCGGCGATGCCGCCGCGGCCGTTCCGGCAACCCTGGTGGCATGGCGAGGAACTGCTCGGGCGCACGATCCTGTTGCATGTCGAGCAAGGGCTGGGCGACGCGATCCAGTTCGCGCGCTATGCCCCGATCGTGAAGGCGCTCGGCGCCGACGTGATCCTGGAGACGCCACGCGAATTGATGCGGCTCTTCGCACCGCTGGCGCGCCACGGTATCCGGCTCGTGCAGCGTGGCGCGACGTTGCCGCATTTCGACGTGCATTGCCCGTTGCTGAGCTTGCCCGGCGCGCTCGGGTGCGGGCTGACCGAGATCCCGGCGCGGGTGCCGTATCTTCAGGTCGACGTCGCGGCCGTCGCGGCCTGGCGCGATCGCCTCGGCGCGGGGCCCGAGCTCAAGATCGGCCTGGTCTGGGCGGGCAATCCGCAGCACGGCAACGACCACAACCGTTCCTTCCGACCGATCGCTTTCAAGCCGGTGGTGGCGGTTCCGGGTACGCGCTTCTTCTCGCTCCAGAAGCAGCGCCGACCAAGTGACGACGCGGATCTCGCGACGCTCGGCGCGATCGGCGATCCGACCGCGTCGCTGCAGGATTTCATGGATACGGCCGCGGCGCTGTCGGCGCTCGATCTGCTGATCGCGGCGGATACGTCGATCGTGCATCTCGCCGGCGCGCTCGCGCGTCCGGTCTGGCTGATGACGCCGTACTCGCCGGATTGGCGCTGGATGCTCGGGCGGGACGACACGCCCTGGTATCCGACGATGCGCCTCTACCGCCAGCCCAAGGAGAAGGACTGGGCCAGCGTCATGGCCCGCGTGGCGACGGATGTCGCTACCCTGGTGCGTCAGCGGGCCGGCGAGGCGTCAGACTGAACGGATCGACCTGCCAGACATTTCCGGCCCAGAGCAGCGCGCCCCTCGCCGCGTTCCTGAGCGCCTTGAGGCCTCCTCTGTCCGGGTGGAAGAGCGTGGGCGGGCAGCTTCAGAACGTCACGCGGTCGCCGCCCTTGAGGTCGAGCATCTGGCGGGCCTCGGCGGCGGTCGCGATCTGGCCGCCGAGACTCTCGATGATCAGGCGAATCTTCCTGACCTGATCGGCGTTCGACTTGGCCAGCTGGCCCGGCCCAAGCCACAGCGAATCTTCCAGGCCAACCCGTACATTGGCGCCCATTGTTGCGGCCATGGTGAGGATCGGCATCTGATGGCGGCCGGCAGCGAGCACCGACCATTGATACTGATCGCCGAACAACCGATCGGCGGTGCGCCGCATATGCGCGACGTCTTCGGGATGCGGGCCGATGCCGCCGAGAATCCCGAAGATCGTCTGCACGAAGAGCGGCGGCTTGACGAGCTTGCGGTCGAGAAAATGCGCCAGGGTATAGAGATGGCCGACGTCGTAGCATTCGAACTCGAACCGCGTGCCGTGCTTCTCGCCGAGTTCACGCAGGACGTACTCGATGTCCTTGAAGGTATTGCGGAAGATGAAGTCGCGGCTGTTCTCGAGATGCTGACGCTCCCAGTCGTGCTTGAATTCCTTGTAGCGCTCGAGCATCGGGAACAGACCGAAATTCATCGAGCCCATGTTGAGCGAGCACATCTCCGGCGAGGTCCGCATGGGCGCCGCCAGGCGCTCCTGCAGCGTCATGCCGTGGCCGCCACCTGTCGTGATGTTGATGACCGCGTCGCAGGCCTGCTTGATGCGCGGCAGGAACTGCATGAACACGTCGGCCGAGGGTGTCGGCCGGCCGTCCTTGGGGTCGCGCGCGTGCAGATGAATGATCGCAGCGCCGGCCTCGGCGGCGGCGATCGCCTCGCGCGCGACCTCGTCCGGCGTGATCGGTAGATGCGGCGACATCGTCGGCGTGTGGATCGAGCCGGTGACGGCGCAAGTGATGATCACCTTGTTGCGTGATTTCGGTTTGGCGTCGGCCATGGCGTTCATTCCCCTTCTTTGGAATCCATCTGCTTCTTGTGCGCGGCGAGAGCCATCAGGCGGCGGTCGCGCCAGGCGCCGCGTCCGACCAAGGCCGTCTTGGCGACACGCTTGCGCCGCTCGGCCTCGATGCGCTCCAGCGCCGCCGGCGGCCACTCCGCCGCGACCTTGAGATCGCGGCCGAGGCCACGCAGCGGGCCGCCATAGCGTTGCGCGTAGTCGAGGAACCCGGCGGGCGCGTTGAGATCCATGGTCTCGAACGGCCCCATGAAGGACCAGCGCAGGCCGAGGCTGTGGCGCATTACGGCGTCGAGATCGTCGGGATCGATGACGCCGTCGGCGACCAGGCTCATCGCCTCGCAGATCACGCCGGCCTGCAGCCGGTTCATCACGAAGCCCTCGATCTCCTTCTTGAGCAGCACCGGCACCTGGCCGGCGTCGCGCATCAGCGTGCGGCAGCGTTCCATCG
>JANNTF010000493.1:0-9050 GCA_031403455.1 Alphaproteobacteria bacterium
GGCGCGCGCCCTCGACCGGCGCGCCGAAGCCGTCGCGTCGCGCGAACCAGTAGAGCGGCGCCAGCAGCGACAATCCCGCGAGGATCCCCGGGATCATGCCGGCCGCGAACAGCGCCGGCACGGAGACGCCGGGCACGAGCACGGAGTAGATGATGAAGGCGATCGAGGGCGGGATCAGGATCGCCGTCGATCCGGCGGCGGCGATCAGACTCGCCGAGAACGCCTTGGGATAGCCCTGCGCGGTCATGCTCGGGATCATCACCATCGCGACGGCCGCCGCGTCGGCGGGGCCCGAGCCCGAGATGCCGCCGAGAATCATGCACACCAGGATCGCGACGATGCCGAGCGCGCCGCGCCGATTGCCGACCGCCGCGATCGCGAACTCGACCAGCCGCCCGGCGACACCCGCGCGCTCGAACACCATGCCCGCGAGCACAAACATCGGCAGCGCGAGCAGCGGATATTTGGCGATGCCGGTGTAGACATTGGTCGGCACCGCCATGATGCCGAGCTGCTCGACCAGGATCACCGCGCTGCCGGCGAGCCCCAGCGCGACGCCGAGCGGCACGCCGAGGAACAGCAGCGCGAAGAAGCCGATCAGCAGGATGGCGCTGCCTTCGAGGAGCATGGGCCGGGCTCAGCGTCCGGCGCGGATGACGCGCAGCAGGCGGCCGCCCAGGCGCAGCACGCAGAGCGCGGCGAGCAGCGGCATCCAGATCGTGTAGATCCATTGCGGCGTGCCGAGGCCGGGCGAGAGCACTTCGAACCGGTACTCATCCCAGGCATGACGCCCGCCGAGCCAGACGATGGCGCCGAACATCACGATCGAGGCGGCGACGCAGAAGATCTCGATGCGATTGCGCGGGCGGGCCTCAAGCTTGTCGACGAAGAACGTCATGCGGATATGGCGGTCGCTGGCGAAAGCGACGGCCGATCCGACCAGCGCCATGATCACCATCAGCGTCACCGAATATTCCTCGGTGAACGCGAAGGAGACATTCGTGAGATAGCGCACGACCACATTGGCGAAGGTGATGCAGGCGATCGTCGCCATCGCCGCGGCCCCGATCGCCTGCTCGAACTTGATCGTGAGGCGCGGCGTGACGGCCGGAGCCGGCGCGGAGTCGGGCGAATCCATATGGCATTCGATCATCTCGCCAGCATTGTGTGAACAGAGTTCTCGTCCGGACTCAGCGCTCGGCGCGCAAATGCGCCTGTGGCGAGAATCTCTATGCCGATGCCTTCACCGCCCAGGCTCTGGTCTTCAGGTGAATCGATCCGTCACCGGCGCGTGGCAAGCCGTCATGCAGCTTGTTGCGCAATCGCTCCCGGGCGCCGGGATCGAGGCTCGCGCAATAGCCCGGGGCCGGCCCGGCGCCCAGCGTAAAGGGGCGCCAGAAATCCTCGAAATCCTTGAACACCGTCGGCGTCTCGATCGCGGTGCAGTCGACCGCCGTCAGGCCGGCCTTCGTGGCCAGATCCACCAATGACTCGGGCGTACAGAATGGAAAGCGCTTGTCCTCGGTCAGCTCCGCGGCGCGGGCATCCAGCGCGACCGCGGCGTTCCAGAATTCGCGCATGAACTCCACACCGCGGCCCGGGTAGTCCCAGACGTAGAACCCGATCCTCGCCCCGCGCCGCGCAACGCGCCGCATCTCGGCGAGCGCCTTCGCCTTGTCGGGCACGAAGTTCAGCACCAGCGCCGACACGATCGCATCGCGAGTCCCCGGTTCGACGGGCAGGGCCTGCGCATCGCCGACGCGGAACTCCACGCGCTCATCGGGCACGTTGACAATTGCGCGCGCGACGAAGCCTTCGGACTGGTCGAGCGCGATCAGACTGCGCGGGCTACACCGCGCCAAGATCGCGGCGGACAACGCGCCTGTCCCGCAGCCGATCTCGAGCCAATCCAGCCCGGCCGGCATCGCGAACCAGTCGAGGAATCGCGGCGCGACCTGCCGGCTCCAGCGGCCCATGTACACGTCGTAGCTGTCGCCGGCCTGCCAAGCGTCGTAGCGCGATGTCGTGGCCATCGATCGTCTCCTTCAAACCCGGGACGTCGCCGGGCTGGCTCCCTGGGTTGATCCGGGATCCGTCTCGCGAGCATTTGGATCTAGCGATGATGCTCGCAGTATTCGGATCCCGCAGTATTCGTGCATTTCGATCCAGTATTCGTGCATTTCGATCCAGCGTCGATTTTCCGCGGCTTAGCTCGAACGTTCAGGTCCCACACGAGCCGCAAGGGCTACAGTCACAGCGCAGCAAAGGAACTCTCATGCCCTCTCGGTCCACGCGCAAGACAAAGTCCCTCGCCACCAAAGCCGTGGAAATCGCGGTGGCGGTGCCGCAGGTCGTCGCTCATCGAGTAACCCGCATGGCTATCGCGGGGTCAAAACTTTCGGAGCGCGACCGCAAGGAGTTCAACCTCATGGTCGCCGAGAAACAGATTGCCTTCGCTGATTCCTGGCAGGCCATGGCCAAGCAAACTCTGCGTGCCAATCAGGCGTTGGCCACGTCCTTCCTTCGCGCCATCTGGTCGCCGTCACTTCGGCACAAGCCGACAGCAGCGAAAGTGGCGGCACAGCTTCAAAGCGCCGCTCTAGGTGTCTTGGGCAAAGGCTTGGCGCCAGTTCATCGCAAGACCGTGGCGAACGCCAAGCGTCTTGCCCGAACCAAGCTGCGCTGAGTGCGTCGAGCATTGCGATCCCGCGTCATGCAAATCCACGCTGGATCGATATTCACGGGATCGATATTCACGGCCGGCGCGCGACGCCGTCGATCTCGATCAGCGCGTCGCGCACGAGGTCGGTGACGCCGATGCAGGTGCGGCTCGGCCGTCGGCCCTCGGGGAAGAACTCCGCATAGGCCGCGTTCATCGCCGCATAGTCGCGCTTGAAATGCGTGAGGTAGACGCGCACGGCGAGGACATGCCCGAGGTCTAGATCGAGCCCGGCAAGCACGCGCCGCATATTCGTGAGCGAGCGCCTGGTCTGCGCCTCGATGCCCTCGGGCAGCGGCAGGTCGGGCGCGTCGAGGTCGCGGCCGAACTGACCGGTGAGATGGATCCAGCCGTCGCACTCGACGGCATGGCTGCTCGGGCTCACCGAGCGCGGCAGGCCGGCGATCAGATGGAAAAGCGGTGCGGACATCGGGGGATCCTTCGTTGGCTGATGCGACGTGGTCCGTCCTCGAGTCGAGGCGGGACGACGACATTTCGACGGTGTCGCGCCTCCGCATGATTCAGCTTCGCGCCATGATCGCCTTCTGCGCCTTGGCGACGAGATCGGCGCCGATCTGCTGCGCCCATTTCTCGAAGACCGGTTTGGTCGCGGCCTGGAACACCGCTTTCTCCTCCGGCGTGAGCAGCTGCACCTCGACGCCGGCCTGTTTGGCCGCCTCGATCGAGGACAGATCGGGCGCGATGATGCCCTTGCGCGCCTCGGCGATCTGTTCGCGCGCGGCCTGGCGCGCGGTGTCGCGCAGGATTTCCTTGTCCGCGTTCGAGAAGCTCTCCCACACCGCTTTCGCGACATGGAAGATTCCAGCGTCCGCGCAGTAATTCCACACCGTCAGATGCTTCTGCGCGAGCGTGTTGATCTTGAACAGCAGGAAGAGATTGACCGGATTCTCCTGGCCGTCCACCGCGCCCGAGGAGAGCGCGGGCTGCAGATCGGCGAAGCTCATCTGCACGGGATTAGCGCCGAGAGTCGTGAAGATCTCGGCGAAGATCGGTCCGGCGGCGTAGCGGATCTTGAGTCCCTTGAGATCCTCGGGCCGGCGGATCGGGCGTTTGGAATTGGAGAGTTCACGAAACCCATTCTCGCCCCAGGCGAGCGGCACCACATCGCGAGTCTCCATCACCTTGAACAGATCCTGGCCGACCGGGCCATTGATCAGCGCATCGAACGCCTTGTGATCGGGCATCAGGAAGGGCAGCGAGAAGAGCGTCATCTCCTTGATCTGCGGCGAGAGATTGATCGTCGAGCTGACCGTCATGTCGATCACGCCCTGGCGCATCGCCACCAGTTCGCGCGTCTGATCGCCGCCGACCAGGCTCGAGCCCGGATAGACCTTCATGTTGATGCGCCCCTGCGTGCGCGTGGTCACCAGCTCGGCCCAGCGGAAGGCGCCGACCGAGAGCGGGATCGGACGATTGCCGACGACCGAGACCTTGTATTCGCTCTTGAGCGTCTGGGCGCGCGAGATGGCGGGCGCGGCGAGCGAACTCGCGGCGGCCGTGGCGATGAGGTGGCGGCGTGTCGTCATGATTGATCTCCCCTGGGGTTCAAGCGGTCGCGCGTTGGCCGCGCGTCTTCTGAGTCAGATTCACGATCTCGCGGAGGATCATCGCGGCCGTCACGCGCGCCTGATCCTCGAGGAGTGGCGCGTAGGCGATGGGAATGCGCGGTGCGCCCAGGCGCTTGACCGGGGCCTTGAGCACATCGTCGCAAGTCTCGGCGACCGTTGCCGCGATCTCGCCGCCGAAGCCGCCGACCTGCACGGCTTCATGCGCGACGAGCAAGCGGCCGGTCTTGGCGACCGAGGCGAAGACGGCATCGCGATCCCAGGGCCAGAGCGTGCGCAGATCGATCACCTCGATCTCGATGCCCTTCATCGCCGCTTCCGTCGCGGCCTGCAGCGCGACATGGACCGTCCTGGACCAGGTGACAAGCGTCGCGTCGCGGCCTTCGCGCGCGATCCGCGCCTTGCCCAGCGCGACGCTATGCTCCGAGGGAACCTCGCCTTCGAGCGGCCAGAGATCCTTGTGCTCGCTGTAGATCACGGGGTCGCCGCAGGCGATTGCCGCCTTGAGCAGCGCGTAATTGTCGGCCGGCGTGGCCGGCGTGACCACGACCAGGCCGGGGATATGGACCCACCAACTCTCGAGCGATTGCGAATGCTGCGCGGCGGAGGACCGCCACATGCCGATCGGCTGACGGATCACGCACGCGACTCTCGCCTGGCCGCCGAACATGAAGCGCGCCTTGGCCGCCTGGTTGACGATCTCGTCGACGGCGCAGAGCGCGAAATCGGAGAAGCGCAATTCGACGACCGGGATCTGGCCGGCGAGCGCCATGCCGACCGACGCGCCCATGATCGTCGCCTCGGAGATCGGCGTATCGATGATGCGCTCGGGTCCGAATTCCTGCTGCAGGCCGCGATACTGGCCGAACACGCCGCCGCGGCCGAGATCCTCGCCGAGCGCGACGACACGGGGATCGCCGCGCATCGCTTCGGCGAGCGCCTGCTTGCCCGCGTCGCTGTAGCTCGTCATCGCCACTGGCCGTATCCCGTGTCCTGGATATGCTCGAAGGCCTGCTGCAACTCGGGCCAGGGTGCCGCCTTCGCCGCGACATAGGAATCGTCGAGTTCACGCCGCGCCGCCGTTTCGATCGCCGCGATGTCGGCGGTGATCACGCCCAGCGCGAGCAGCCGCGCGCGCGTGCGCACGATCGGATCCTCGGCCCATTTCGCCTGCACCTCCTCGGGCTTGCGATAGGCGCCGGCATCGGCGGCGGTGTGGCCCTTCAGTCGATAGGTGTGGACATGCAGGAAGCGGGGGCCGCCACCGGCGCGGATCTCGGCGACGGCTTTCGCCGCCGCTTCATCGACCGCCTCGATGTCGTTGCCGTCCAGCATGTCGGCTTGAATGCCCATCGCGGCTGCGCGCGCCGCGGCGCCATCGCCGGCCGTGAGGTCGCGCGTGCGCGTGGTCGAGGCCCATTGATTGTCTTCACACACGAACAGCACCGGCAGTGTGTAGATCTGCGCCCAGTTGAGCGCCTCGAGAAACGGGCCGCGATTGATCGCGCCGTCGCCGAAGAAGCACACCGCGATGACATCGCGCTTCTGCAGCTTCGCGGCATGGGCGGCGCCCACCGCGATCGGGATGCCGGCGGCGACCACGCCATTGGCGCCGAGCATGCCGATGGTGAAGTCCGCGATATGCATCGAGCCGCCTTTGCCGCCGCAGCTGCCGCCGGCGCGCCCGAACAGTTCCTTCATCATCGCCGTCGGATCGGCGCCCTTGGCGATGGTGTGGCCATGGCCGCGATGGGTCGACGCGATCATGTCGTCGCGACGCAGATTGGCGCACACGCCGCTGGCCACGGCTTCCTGCCCGATCGAGAGATGGATGGCGCCTTTGACGAGACCTTCCTTGGACGCCGCCTCGGCCGTCTCCTCGAAGGCGCGAATGCGCAGCATGGTGCGGTAATGCGCGCTCAAACGTGTCACGAGGGCGTCGTTGCGGCCATGTGCCGCGGCGGCCTGACTCACGTGGATGTTTCCTCGGGGCTTCGTTGACGGCCGGAGAATGGCGAGCGCGCGTGGCGGAGGCAAGCAACGTCTGGTAACTCAGGCGTCTGGATTCAGGCGAGGGACGCGATGGCGCAACAGGCGAAGATCTTGACCGGCACGAGCGTCACCAGGCTCGGGCCCGAGCATGTCGGCAACGTGCTCGTCGCCGGCTCGCATGGCGGTGTGATCGCGGCCTATCTGGCGGCGAAGGCGAAAGTCGGCGCGGTGATCCTCAGCGATGCCGGCATCGGACTCGATGGCGCGGGGATCGCCGGCCTCGCCTATCTCGAGCGTCTCGGCATCGCCGCGGCGACGGTCGATGCGATGAGCGCGCGCATCGGCGACGGCACGGACATGCACGCGCGCGGCGTGATCAGCCATGCGAATGCGCAGGCTGTCGCGTGTGGCGTCAGGCCGGGCGATTCCTGCGCCGACGCCGCGCGCAAGCTCCTCGCGGCGCCGATCAGCCGCAACGCCGCGCCGCATTACGAGGAGTCGCGCTACGTCTTGCGCGAGCGCCCGGGCGAGCCGGCGATCTGGGGTCTCGATTCGGTCTCGCTGGTGCGGCCCGAGGACAAGGACCGTATCGTGATGGTTGGCTCGCATGGCGGGTTGCTGGGCGGCGATCCGGCCTCGGCGATGCGCGGCGACGCGATCGCGGCGGTGTTCAACGATGCCGGGATCGGCGCCGACGGCGCGGGCATCACGCGTCTGCCGGCATTGGCCGCGCGCGGGATCGCCGCCGCCGCCGTGTCGAGTCGCAGCGCGCGCATCGGCGATGCGCGTTCGACCTGGGAGACCGGCGTGCTCACCCATGTCAACGCGACCGCCGCCGCGCTGGGCGCCAGGCCCGGCATGAGCGCGCAGGATTTCGCCCAATGCGTGATCGCGCCGCGCCGGAGCCGGTCATGAGCGCGATCGGCGATCGCGAGGCGGTGCTGTTCGCGAACGACGCCTTCTATCGCGCCTTCGCCGATCGCGATATCGATGCGCTCGAGGCGCTGTGGGGCGCGATCGAACCGATCGCCTGCATCCATCCCGGCTGGCCCGCTCTGTTCGGCCGCGCCGAGGTGATCGCGAGCTGGACACGCATCCTCGTCAATCCGCAATCGCCTAGGGTCGACTGCGTGAAGCCGCGGGCCTTCGTCCTCGGCGAGACGGCGATGGTGATCTGCTACGAGGTGATCGACGGCACCGCGCTGGTCGCGACCAATCTCTTTCGCCGCGAGAAGACCGGCTGGAAACTCATTCATCATCAGGCGAGTCCGGCGCCGGGCGTTCCCGCGGGCGAGGATGACGACGAACCGCCCGCGCGGCCGAACTGACCCAGGCTTTCGCGCGCATGAGCGATCCGCGTACGCGGCTCCTTGCCTATCTGCTCGTGATCTCCGCGTGCTGGGGCAGCGGCTTCCTATTCATCAAGATCGCCGCGCAGACGATGCCGCCATTCGCGATCGCCACCGCGCGCGGCTTCTTCTCCGCGTGCGCGATCACGCTCTGGTTCATTGTCGCGCGCCGCGCCTTCAGGCCCGATCGCCGGCACATCAGGCACATGCTCGTGCTTGGCGCGGTCAATGGCTGGATCCCCAATGCGATGACCGCGATGGCGATCACGCGCATCGACAGCGCGCTGGCGGCGATGATCCAGGCCGCCTCGCCGCTGATTGTGGCGCTGCTCTCGCATGTCTTCCTCGCCGAGGAACGCATGAGCCCACGCCGTGCGCTCGGCATCGCGATCGGGCTTGGCGGCATCTTCCTGCTCGTCGGGCCCGCCGCCCTGCTCGATGCCGGCGGCACCACGATCGGCGGCATGCTGATGATCGCCGTCTCGATCTCCTATGCGAGCGGCACGGTCTATGTCCGTCGCGTCCGTCCAAGCGATAATTCAGCGCTCGCGCTCGGGCAGCAGATCTGTTCGACGCTCCCGGCGCTCGCGCTGTGCTTCGCTTTCGAGCCGGTCTTCACCGTGTGGGACCAATCGGCGCTCACCTGGGCGGCGCTGCTCGGCGTCGGCGTGATCGCCTCGGCGATCCCGATGGCGATGTTCCTGCAATTGCTGCGCTTTGCCGAAGCGACGCAAGCCGCGAGCGTCGGCTATCTCATGCCGATCTGGGCGGCAGGCTTCGGCGTGCTGCTGCTCAACGAGCGCCTGGCGCCGACGACTCTGCTCGCCGCGGCAATCGTGATGACCGGCGTGTGGTTGGTCGCGAGCCCGGGCAAGCGAACGAGCGGGTGACCGCGATCACCGTGACAGCGCGAGTTCGTGCATGTCGCGCCAGCGACCCGATGAATTCTCGATCAGCGCGACCGATTCACAGTGCGCCTGCACTCCGGCCGCAACAGCCCGCTCGGCGCCGAGTTCGCGTTCGAGCTCGCGCAACTGCGGCTCAGCTCCTCGTGCCACCGTCAGATGCGGCGCGATGGCGCTGAATTTTCCGCCATAGGGCGGGAAGTCGGGGAAGGCCTCGGCGATGCGCGTGGTGAGCGCGATGTAATCGCGCACCGGCTCAGGTTGAAGATACAGCGTGTCCGGAAATCGTCCGGTAGCGCGCAGCCTGAACTCGAATTGCGGAACGCCCGCCGCGATCGACCGCAGCTTCTCGAGAACTTCGACATCGATCGCCTCGGGCGGCATGAACGGATACAGGATGGTCACATGCGCCGGCACGCCGAGCCGCGCGACCGGGTCGAACCGCTCGCGCAACCGGCCGACCAGAGGCTCGGCCTGCGGGACTTTGACGATCAGTGCG
>JANNTF010000494.1:0-1665 GCA_031403455.1 Alphaproteobacteria bacterium
CGCTGCTCCACGACACGCTGCCCGAGGACGCGCTGGCGAGCCTCGGCCATCTCGCCGGCGGCTACGGATTTGGCGTCACGACGGGATTCCTGCTGGCGATCGCCTGCGTGCGCTTCGCGATGCTCGAGGCGATCATCGATCCGCTGATCGAGCTGCTGCGGCCGATCGGCGCCATCGCGTGGATCCCGCTGGCGATCCTGATGTTCGGCATCGGCACGGGTGTGCCGATCTTCCTCATCTTCTACGCCTCGATGTTCCCGGTCTTCGTGAACACGCTGGCCGGCATCAAGCAGGTCGATCACCGGCTGGTCCAGGCCGCCGAAATGCTCGGCGCGCCACGGCGCATGATCGTCACCCATGTCGTGCTGCCCGCCGCGCTGCCGCTCGTGCTCTCCGGCGCGCGGCTCAGCCTCGGCGTGGCATGGGCATCGATGGTCGCGGCGGAACTCACCGGCTCCGATGCCGGGCTGGGCTGGCGGATCTTCTGGTACCAGGAGTTCTTCGCGATGGATCGCGTGATGGCGGTGATCCTGACCATCGGCGTGCTCGGCTATTTCCTCGACACGATGCTGCGCTGGCTGCAGCGCGCGCTGACCCGCTGGAGCCCCGACAGCGAGGCGGCGACGCGATGACCCAGACTCAACGCACGCTGCTGCCGCTGCTGTTTTTCACCGCGCTGGTGGCGGCGTGGGAGATCGCGATGCGTGGCTTCGGCCAGGCCGGGCTCGTGCCGGGGCCGAGCGGCATCGTCGTCGCGGCGCTGCGCACCCTCGGCGATGGCAGCCTCTGGAGCGCGACCGCCGGTTCCCTGCAGCGCGTGGCGATCGGTTTCGCGATCGGCGCGGGGCTAGGCATTCCGCTCGGCCTCGTGATGGGCATGCTCGCGCCGGTCAATCGGGCGCTCTCGCCGATCGTCGACTCGCTGCGCTCGATCGCGCCGATCGCCTGGATCCCGATGGCGCTGCTGTGGCTCGGCATCCGCGGCAACGCGGCGCTGTTCATCGTCGCCTATGCCGCGTTCTTCCCCTTCGTCGTCAACACGATCCAGGCGGTGCGGTTGATCGATCGCAACCTCACCCATGCCGCGCGCGCGCTCGGGGCGGGAAACTGGCTGATCCTGCGCGCGGTCGTGATTCCCTCGGCGATTCCCCTGATTCTCACCGGCGCGCGCATCTCCATGGCCTTCTCGTGGGGATCGATCATCGCCGCCGAGCTGGCGATGGGGATCAAGGTGACATCGGGCGGTTCGGCCGCGGTCGGGTTGGGTCAGCTGATGGTCAGCACGCTCTACATCCGTCGCGATGTCGACGCGCTGGTGCTCTACATGATCGTCATCGGCCTGATCAGCCTGAGCATCGATCTCCTGATGCGACGCTTGCAGCGGACACTCACCCCATGGCGGCAGGCATGAGCTCCAAGATCGAATTGCGCGGCATCTCCAAGACCTATGTCTCGGCGCGCACTGGCGCGAATGTGGAGGCGCTGCGCAAGATCTCCTTCGACATGGGCGCGCATGAATTCGTCAGCATCGTCGGCCCCTCGGGGTGCGGGAAATCGACGCTGCTGTCGCTGGTGGCGGGCTTCGCGACGCCGAGTGCCGGCGAGATCCGCGTCGACGGCGTGCCCGTCGTCGGTCCCGATCCCAAGCGCGGCGTGGTGTTCCAG
>JANNTF010000495.1:0-3880 GCA_031403455.1 Alphaproteobacteria bacterium
CTGCCCAAAGGACAATTCGAGGCGGCGGATTCACTCGGCTTGCCGTACTGGCAGAAGATCGCATTCATCGTCCTGCCCCAGGCGCTGCGGCTGGTCATCCCGCCGATGGTCAACAGCTTCATCGGCCTGTTCAAGGATACGTCGCTGGTCGTGATCATCGGCATCTTCGATCTGCTGAATGCGGCCAAGACGGCGATCGTGGATCCCGCCTGGCAGGGCTTTGGCGTGGAGGCGTATGTCTTCGTCTCGATCATCTATTTCGTGTTCTGCTTCGCCATGTCGAAATACAGCCAAGGGCTGGAGCAGGAATTCAACAAGCACCAGCGCCGCTGAGCGGCGCGTGAGACAGAGGGGACTTCCATGAGCACCAAGGCGCAACCGGCGAGCGCGGGCGACCGCCCGATGATCGAGCTTCGCAAGGTCAACAAATGGTACGGCGATTTCCATGTGCTGCGTGACGTCAACCTCAACGTCTATTCAGGTCAGAAACTCGTTGTCTGCGGACCATCCGGATCCGGCAAATCGACGATGATCCGCTGCATCAACCGGCTCGAGGAGCACCAGGAAGGCGCGATCGTGGTCGACGGCGTGGAACTGACCAACGATCTGCGCAACATCGAGCAGGTCCGTCGCGAAGTCGGCATGGTGTTTCAGCAATTCAATCTCTTCCCGCATCTCACAGTGCTGGAGAACCTCACCCTGGCGCCGATCTGGGTGCGCAAGGTGCCGAAAAAGGAAGCGGAGGAATCCGCGATGTACTTTCTGGAGCGTGTGCGGATCCCCGAGCAGGCGGCGAAGTATCCCGGCCAGCTCTCGGGCGGCCAGCAGCAGCGTGTGGCCATCGCGCGTTCGCTGTGCATGAAGCCGAAGGTGATGTTGTTCGACGAGCCGACATCCGCGCTCGACCCGGAGATGATCAAGGAAGTGCTCGACGTGATGGTCGAGTTTGCGAACGAGGGCATGACGATGATCTGCGTGACCCACGAAATGGGTTTCGCCCGCACCGTCGCGGACAACATCCTGTTCATGGACAAGGGCGAAATCGTGGAGCAGGGACCGCCTGCGACGTTCTTCTCCAATCCGAGGACCGATCGACTCAAGACTTTCCTGAGTCAGATCCTCGGCCACTGAGCGCGGATCATCCGAAGGGACGCGGGTCGCGGATCGTCTTGCGGTCCTGCTTGAACGCGGTGAATCCCATCCGCTGATAGAGCGCGAGCGCTTTCGGGTGATCGAGGGAGCACGTGTTCACGTAAGCGCGCCGTGGCGCATGACGCCATGCCTCGCGCACGCCCCAATCGAGCAGCCACGGACCCAACCCTCGGCCGATGAAGCTCGGCATCAGGCCGAAAAAGCGGATCTCGACCTCGTCCGGCAGGCGGCTGCGATCCAGTTCGATGTATCCGGCCGGCTGTCCACCGACATGGAGCACGAACACATCGACGCTCGGGTCCTGGATCATCGCGGCCAGTTCGCTGTCCCGCACGCTGCGGCGCTCGTACCAGGTCCAATCGCGGCCGACCTCGGCGTAGAGGAAGCGGTAATAGGCAACCGAGATACTCTCGGCGCGTAGCACGGCCAGCTTCAGCGCGGGTGGCTTGGGTTGCGGCGCGACTGGTGGTGCCAGCATCTCGAGATGCGTGACCACGACGTCGATGCAGCCGGGCTCGCCGCTGCGCACCGTTGGCAACTGCGCGGACTCCGGACCGAGAATACGCTTCGCCATCGAGAGATCAGTCTCGGCGGCATAGCCCAGATGCTCGTAGACATGACGCGCATCGAGATCATCGGCGCGCAGCTGAAGCTTGATCTTGGAGATGCCCCGGGTAGCGAGCCAAGCTTCGCAGTGTCGGATCAAGGCCCGCGCAATTCCGCGATTGCGTCGCTGTGGCGTGACGGCGACATAGTGCAGCCATCCCCGAATCCCATCGCAGCCAGCCATCGCCGTGCCGGCGAAGACTCCGTCGTCGCGTGCCACGAAGACGGCGCTCGAGCCGTTGGCCAGCGCAAGATCGAGTTGAGACGCCGGATCGTCCGCCTGGTCGGGAAAGCTGCGGCGCCAGAGGCTCAGCAACTCGGTGCGATCATCGGCAGAGAAAGCGGTGACCGTCAGCCGGTTCATCGCGCCGGCCCCGTTTCGACCGGCGTATCGCCCGGCAATCCCCACTCCGCCCACGAGCCGTCGTAGATCGCGGCGTCGCCGTGACCAGTGACGAAGAGTCCGAAGGCGAGAACGCCTGCCGAGACGCCCGATCCGCAGCTGCAAACGACGGGTCGTGCGCGATCGATGCCTGCCGTATCGAACGCCGCCGCAAGCTCGGCCAGCGGCCGCAACGTCTTCTTCGTGGCATCGATCAGCTGGTCATAGGGAAGGTTCCGGCTGCCGGGGATGTGGCCGCCTCGCAACCCCGCCCGTGGCTCGGGCGCCGTTCCCTCGAACCGACCACCGGAGCGGGCATCGACGACCTGCTCCTCGTGAGATCGGAGATTGGCGAGAATCTGCGATCTGGACCGCACGAGCGCCGGCCGGAATGTCGCGACGAATGCGCCACGTTGCGACGTCATGACGGTATCCGTGGTCACGGCGCGGTTCTCCGCGCGCCATTTCGGCAGCCCGCCATCGAGGATCGAAACGCGGTCGTGGCCGAAGATGCGCAGCATCCACCACGCGCGCGCCGCGCTCATCAATCCGTGGGCGTCGTAGACCACGATGTGGTCGGCGTTGCTGATGCCCAGATCATTCATCGCGACGGCGAAACGCTCCGGCGTCGGGATCATGTGCGGCAACGGATTGGTCGCGTCTTTGATGCCGTCGACGTCGAAGAAGACGGCGCCTGGAAGATGCGCCGCCCGATACTCCGCGCGCCCATCTCGGCCGGTATGAGGCAGGTGGTAGCTGGCGTCGGCGACGATCAGCCCGGGGCGTCCAAGCCGCTCTGCGAGCCATGACGTCGACACGAGCGGCGGCGCGACATCGATCATGTCTCTTCTCCTGGAGATTGGCGATCGGGTTCAAGACGCCAGCGCGTCGTCACCTGATCACGGTTGAGCGCCAGCCACTGCAGCGCGAGGATCGTCATCGCGTTCGCGATGGTGCCGTCATCGCATGCCGCAAGCGCATCGGACAGAGGCATCACGACGACGCGAATATCCTCGCCTTCGTCGCGCAGACCGTGAGTGCCGCCGAGAGTCCGGGAGTCGACGCGCGCGAGAATGATCTCGACCGTCTCATCGGTGCAGCCCGGGCTGACTACGTAACGCATCATCGACAGCGTGGCCTGGAACACGGCGCCGGCTTCCTCATGTGCCTCGCGCCGAGCGACATCGAGCGCGGTTTCTCCCGGCTCCACGAGCCCGGCCACGATTTCGAGCACCCAGGCCGGGAAACCCGCGGCCAACGCACCGATGCGAAACTGCTCGATGAGCGCCACCGATTCCCGATCGGGATCATAGAGCAGAACGCCGACGGCATTGCCGCGTCGAAGCAGCTCGCGCGTGATCGGCGCGCTCATGCCTCCGGCATGCAGCCTATGGCGCAGCAGATAGGAGTCGAGCCTGAGGTAGCGCCTGAATATTTCGTCATGCGCGAGGATCTCGACGTCGGTGGTCGCCGATGCCGTCGCCAGTGGGCGAGCCGGCAGGGGGGATGCGCCATCCAGTTCCTTCCAATAGAGCGCCGTGTCGTCGAGTGATCCGCTCGATGCCCGGGCATAGCGAGGAATGATGCCGGCACGGCAATATCCCAAGGAGACGTAGAGCGGTTCCGACGCATCGCCGACCCGCGTATCCAGCGTCAGCAAGGTACGATTGCGTCGGCTCGCTTCGGTCTCGAGCGCCAGCATGAGTCGGCGGCCAAGGCCGCGTCGCCGCGCACGGCGAT
>JANNTF010000496.1:0-9680 GCA_031403455.1 Alphaproteobacteria bacterium
GTCGCTGCGGCCGAGCAGGAAGCCGACGACGAAGCCGAGCGCGGCGCCGAGCAGGAAACCCATCGCCATGGCCTGGAACGTGTAGCTCGCATGCAGGAGGAGCGTGCCGTCGCCGAGCCACTTCCACAGCTTCGCCGCGACGGCGGCGGGCGAGCTGATGAAGAACGGGTCGACGAGCCGGCCCGAGGCGAATTGCCAGAACGCGACGAGCGCGAACCCGACGGCGAGCTGACCCAGGCGGATCAGCCATGGATTGCTCGCGGCATCGGTCGCGCCGATGTCGATGCTCTCGGTCCCGGCATCGTCGCGCATCACGCGGCCACGCTGATCTCGGGCGCCAGCGCCGCCCAGAGTTCCTCGTAGAGCGCCTGATAGCGTGGCTCGAAGCGCGCGCGGAACAGATCGCGCGGCCGCGGCAGATCGATCGCAGCGACGCGCTTCACGCGACCCGGCCGGCCGGTGAACACGACCACGCGATCGGCGAGCGCGATCGCCTCGCCCAGATCATGGGTCACGAAGAGGATCGTCTTGGCGGTGCGCGCATGCAGCTGCGCGAGTTCCTGGGCGAGCACGAGCTTGAGCTGCGCGTCGAGTGCGCCGAAGGGCTCGTCGAGCAGCAGCGTATCGGGTTCATAGACGAGGAGCTGAGCGAGGGCGGCGCGCTTGCGCATCCCGCCGGAGAGTTCGCGTGGGTAAGCATCGGCAAAGCCGGACAGGCCGACGCGGGCGAGCTGGTCGCGCGCCTTCTCGCGGGCGAGCGGCTTGGATTGTCCGCGCAGCAGCAGCGGCAGCATCACGTTCGCCTCGGCAGTGCGCCACGGCAGCAGCGAGTCGCTCTGGGTCATGTAGCCGACATCGCGATTGACGCTGGCGACCGGCTTGCCTGCATAGCGCACGGCGCCGCGCGATGGCGTCATCAGGCCCGCGACCATGTTGAGCAGAGTCGATTTGCCGCAACCCGAAGGGCCGATCAGCGCGACGAACTCGCCCTTGGCGATGGTCAGCGAGATGTCGGTCACCGCATCGACGCTGCGGCCGCGCGCGACGAAGCGCTTTGCGGCATTCTCGATCTCGATCTGCATGGCCGGCGAATCCTCGGGCGTGCGCCGATGGAATGAGAATGTCGGCGCGCCGCGGCGCTTGGTATAGCTCGGTTCATGGATCGACACAGCGGGCTTCGGGTCGACACGACATGAACGAGAGTTACGACTACGTGATTTCGGGCGCCGGCACTGCGGGCTGCGTGCTCGCGGCTCGGCTGAGCGAGGACCCCCGCATCCGCGTGCTCCTGCTCGAGGCCGGCGGCAGCGATTGGAACCCGATCTTCAGGATCCCGATGCTGACGGGAACACTGCTGCGCAATCGCTACGCGAACTGGTTCTATCACACCGAGCCGGAGCCTCAACTCGAGGGGCGCAAGCTGTTCTGGCCGCGCGGCAAGGTGCTCGGCGGTTCGTCGTCGATCAACGGCATGGTCTATGTCCGCGGCTTGCCGAGCGATTTCGACACTTGGGCGCAAAGCGGCCTGCCGGCCTGGTCGTCGGATCGCGTGCTGCCGTATTTCATGCGCTCCGAAAGCTATGCCGGCGGCGGCAGCGCGGTGCATGGCGATGCCGGGCCGCTGAAGACGTCGCGGCCCCCGCCGCTGAGCCCGGTCTCCGACGCGTTCGTCGCGGCAGGACAACAGGCCGGGCATCCGCTTACCGAGGATTTCAACGGTCCCAGCCCCGAAGGCTTCGGCCGCTATGATTTCAACATCTCGGGCGGGCAGCGCTGGAGCACCGCGCGCGCCTTCCTCGCGCCCGCGCGTGCGCGTCCCAATCTGCGCGTGGTCACGCATGCACAGGTGCTGCGCGTCCGCTTCCACGGCACGCGCGCGACCGGTGTCGAAGCCCGCATCGGCGGCCGCATCGAGCGTTTCGACGCGACGCGCGAGATCCTGCTCAGCGGCGGCGTCGTGAACTCGCCGCAATTGCTGATGCTCTCGGGCGTCGGCGAGGCCGACGCGCTGCGACGCCTCGGGATCCCGGTCGTTCTCGATCAGCCGGCAGTCGGCAAGAATCTGCAGGACCATGTGCTGATCCGCGTCGAGCATGCCTGCACGCAGCCGGTCACGCTGCACAGCCTGATGCGCGCCGATCGCGCCGGACTCGCCTTCTTCAATGCGCTGCTGTTCAAGCGCGGGCCGATGACGCGCTTCCCGCTCGAGGTCGGCGCCTATCTGCGCTCGGATCCGGCGCTCGACACGCCGGACATCCAGAGTCATTTCCTGCCCGGGCTCTCGACCGCGACGTTGCGGCTGCCGGGCCTGCGCGCACCGCCCAAGCGCTATGACGGTCACGCCTTTTTCGCCAATGCGTTTCAGATGCGGCCGGAGAGCCGCGGCGAGATCACGCTCGCCTCGGCCGATCCGCTGGCCGCGCCGGCGATCCGGCCGAATTTCCTGTCCGCGCTGAAGGATCGGCTGGTGATGCGCCGCGCCGTCCAGATGCTGCGCGAGATCTTCGCGCAAGCGGCCTTCGACGCCTATCGCGGCGTGGAGCTCGCACCCGGCCCCGATGTGAGGAGCGACGCCGAGATCGATGCCTGGATCCGGCGCACCGCGGAATGCGTCTATCACTGCGTCGGCACCTGCCGCATGGGCAGAGGCGCCGATGCCGTGGTCGACGAACAGCTGCGCGTGCACGGTCTTCAGGGCATCCGGGTCGTCGACGCCTCGATCATGCCGAGCATCACCAGCACGAACACCCATGCCACCGTGATCATGATCGCGGAGCGCGCCGCCGATTTCATTCGGCAGTGAGCGGGCGTCGGATCAGCGCTCGCGCGGCGCGCGCCTTCAGGATCGGTTTGAGGAGATAGTCGAGCACGGTCTTGCGGCCAGTCAGAATCTCCACGCCCGCCGCTTGGCAGAGATTTTTCCGGCGCGGGCGGCATGATTGATGGCGGTGGAGCTCAGGGTTTCAAGTTGACGATCGCGGCCCTATCCGGCGTTATCGGTTGGCCCGGATCCGGTGGCGGCGAGCCGGAGGCATGGAGCCGGAACGATCATCGGAAAGGCTGGCCAATGACAGAGACAGCGCCGCTCACCGGCGTCTTGGTGCTCGATCTCACTCGCGTGCTCGCCGGCCCCTATTGCACGATGGTGCTCGCCGACCTCGGCGCGCGCGTGATCAAGGTCGAACCGCCGACGATCGGCGACGATTCGCGCCATATCGGTCCGTTCATCAAGGGCAAGTCGGCCTATTTCATGTCGATCAACCGCGGCAAGGAATCGATCGCGCTGGATCTGAAGGCGCCCGCCGACCGTGCGATTTTCGAAAAGCTGCTCGCCACCGCCGATGTGCTGGTCGAGAATTATCGCGGTGGCACGATGGAAAAGCTCGGCTATGGGTGGGACACGCTGCATCCGCGTTTCCCGCGCCTCATCTACGCCGCCGCTTCGGGTTTCGGGCATACCGGCCCCTACAAGAACCGCGCGGCGTACGACATGGTCGTGCAAGGCATGGGCGGCATCATGAGCCTCACCGGCCATCCCGGGAGTCCGCCGACGCGGGTGGGGACCTCGGTGGGCGACATCACCGCGGGTCTGTTCACGACGATCGGCATCAACGCCGCCTTGTTCGAGCGCGGTCGCACGGGGCGTGGCCGTAAGATCGATGTCGGCATGCTCGATTGTCAGATCGCGATCCTCGAGAACGCGATCGCGCGCTATTTCTCGACGGGCAAAGTGCCGGGGCCGCTGGGCGCGCGCCACCCCTCGATCACGCCGTTCGAGGCGTTCAAGACCCGGGACAGCTGGATCATCGTCGCCGCGGGAAATGATGGGTTGTTTCGCAAGCTCGCCGATGCGCTCGGTCGCCCCGACCTCGTCGACAACGCGCTGTTCACCAATAATGACCTGCGCACGAAGCATGCCGCCGCGCTCAAAGCCGAGATCGAGCAGGCGCTGGCCGCGCGCGACACCGCGGAGTGGCTGACCCTTGTCGATCTGGCCGGGGTGCCCTGCGGGCCGATCAACGACGTCGCGCAGGCGCTCGCCGATCCGCAGATCCGCGCCCGCAACATGGTGGTGTCCGTCGACGACCCCGATGTCGGCGAGCTGCGCATGGCCGGCAACCCGATCAAGCTGTCGGATGGCGAAGATCCAGCCACGCGCCGTCCGGCGCCGGCGCTGGATGCGGATCGCCACAGGATCCTCAGGGAACTCGGTTTGGGGTGACGCGACCCGCGTTAACGGCCCTGTAACGCGGCAGCGTTTAGCCTGCGTTCGATGTCGCCACCCAACGCGTTTTCAGCATCCCGCGTGCCGCAGAAGCTTGCCGCCGCTGCGCCCGTCGCGGCGCCGGCGGCCGCCGCGGCGACGCGCCCGTCGATCGCCGCGAGCACGCTGACGATCGATCTGCCGCGATTGATCGAGCGCATGCATCGTCGCTTTCTGGACATCGTGCGCGCCGAACTGACGCGCCTCGACGCCAGTGATCTGACGCCTGTCCAGGCGATGCAACTGATCGACATCGAGGACGACATGACGGTGCAGGAGCTGATCGATCGTGGTCACTACATCGGCTCCAATGCGCTCTACAACGTGCGCAAGCTTGCGCAGACCGGCTATGTCGAGCCGTCGCGATCGATGACGGACCGGCGCGCGCTGCGCGTCCGCCTCACCGAAAAAGGCGCGGAGTTGTGCGCGCAGCTCAAACAGAGGCTCGACGCCGTTCCGGTCACGAACGGACCGAGCGACGGCGCCTTGGCGGAACTCGACACGGCATTCCGGACGCTGCGCAATGTCGAGCGCGCCTGGGACGATCATCTGCGTTTCGGACGCGGATAGATCCCGCCGCGCCGCGGCGCGGCCACGTCGAATCTTCAAACCCAGATGCCTTGCGTGCGAAGCTTGCGCGCATGGATTCGCTTCCAGCCCCAGTCCCCGGCGCCGCACGGATCGTTTGCGTCGGCGGCGCAACGATCGACCATAGCTACGCGCCGCTCGGCAAGTTGCTGCGCGGATCGTCCAATCCGGTCGTCGCGCGCGCCGGATTCGGCGGCGTTGCGCGCAACGTCGCGGAGACGCTCTGCCGGTTGGGGGTGCGCACGGCCCTGGTCGCCGCGCTCGGGGACGATGCGGCGGGCGCGCAGATCCGTGCTCATCTGGGCGCGCTTGGCGTCGATACCAGCGCGGCGGCGCGCCGACCCGACCACGCGACGGCTCAGTACATCGCGGTGCTCGACGAGCACGCGGCCCTTGCCTATGGCCTCTCCGACATGGCGATCCTCGAGACATTGACGGTCGACGAGGTCGCGCATGGCTGCGCGAGCGGCGATGCGCCGGCCTGGATCTTCGCGGACTGCAATCTCTCGACGGCCGCCTTGTCCTGGCTCATCGCGCATGCGCGCAAGCTTCCGGTACGGCTGGCGCTCGATGCGGTGTCGATCGCCAAATCGGAACGCTTGCCGCGCGATCTGCGCGGCGTCGATCTGCTGTTCTTGAATCGCGACGAGGCCGAAGCGCTCACCGGCTTGGCGGGCGATGCGTCGCCCGGCCAGATCGCCCAAGCGGTCCGCGGCCGGGGCGCGACTGCCGCCGCCGTAACGCTCGGCGCCGCGGGCGTGGCGCTGGCCGACGACAGCGGCGTCATGATGCTGGCGGCAATCCCCGCCCAGGCGGTGAATCCCACGGGCGCGGGCGACGCGCTGATCGGCGCGACGCTGTGGCGGCTGCTCGCGGGGGACTCGCTCGTATCGTCATTGCGCATCGGGACGCTCGCGGCGACGCTGACGATCGAAAGCGAGTCGAGCGTGCGCGACGATCTGACACCGGAGCTTCTCAGGGCGGCCATGAGTCGAATCATCCGACACGACGGGAGTGAAGCGTTGTGACGGACGCCAGTGCATGGCTCGACGTGCAGCCCGAGATCGCCGCGGCGCTGGCGCGGCGTCAGCCCGTCGTGGCGCTGGAATCGACCATCATCACCCATGGCATGCCGCATCCGGCGAACGTCGCGACGGCACGCGAGGTGGAGGCGATCGTGCGCCAGCATGGCGCGATCCCCGCGACGATCGCCGTCATCGGCGGCCGCATTCGCATCGGCTTGAGCGCGCGCGAGCTCGACTGGCTCGGTACGGCGCGCGACGTGATGAAGCTGAGCCGCGCCGATCTTCCCTTTGCGCTGGTGACGGGGCGTCACGGCGCCACCACGGTCGCCGCGACGATGATCTGCGCGGCACGAATCGGGATCGAGGTCTTCGCGACCGGCGGCATCGGCGGCGTGCATCGGGGCGTCGAGTCGAGCTACGACATCTCCGCCGATCTCGACGAACTCGCGCGCACGCGGGTTGCCGTGGTCTGCGCCGGCGCCAAGGCGATCCTCGATCTGCCCAAGACGCTTGAAGTGCTGGAGACGCGCGGCGTGCCCGTGGTGGGCTATCGGACCGACGCGTTTCCGGCGTTCTGGAGCCGGGAGAGCGGGCTTGCTGCGCCGCTCCGGCTCGATGAACCGGCGCAGATCGCCGCGCTGATCCGGGCACGCCAGGCGCTGGCGCTCGATGGCGGCATGCTGATCGCCAATCCGGTGCCGCGAGAGTTCGAGATCCGGCCCGACGAGATCGCCGCGCACATCGCGACGGCGGTTGCCGACGCGACGGCGCGCGGCATCATCGGCAAGAATGTGACGCCGTTCCTGCTGGAGCGGCTCGCGGCGCTCACCGATGGACGGAGCCTGGCGACCAATATCGCGCTCATCAAGAACAACGCCGCGTTGGCGGCTGAGATCGCGGTGGCCGTCGTGAGCGACGTGCGATGAGCCGTGCATGGCCGCCGATCGCGATCGTGCTGGTCACGCTGCTCGCGTGGGCGCCCGGCTTGTCCGGGCAATTCCATTTCGACGATCTTCCCAACATCGTTCTCGATCCCGCGACGGCGGACAGCGCGCGCCTGATGGACAGGCTGGCGAACGGGTTCAGGCCGCTGCTGCGCCTGAGCTACGCGCTGGATCACGCGCTGTGGGGATTCGCCGCGACGGGATTTCTCGCCACCAATCTGCTCGTGCATCTCGGCACGGTCTTGTTGGTGTGGGCGCTGGCGCGGCGTCGCCTGGAGGGCAGTTTTGCCGCCGTCGCGGCGGCGTGCGTGTTCGCGGTGCAGCCGGCGCATGCCGCTGTCGTCGCCTGGTCGAGCGGGCGCGCGACCGGATTGGCGACCTTGTTCCTGATCGCCGCGCTGCTCGCGCATGATCTCGCCGGTTCACGCCATCGAGGCTGGCGCGCCGTCTCGCTTACCGCATTCCTCCTGGCGGTGCTGAGCAAGGAGGTCGCGCTCATCCTGCCGGTCGTTCTGGTGCTCTGGGAGACGACGCGCGCGCGACCGGTATCGGGCGCTGAGCAGCTCCGGCGCGTGGCGCCCGCCATGGTGACCGCGATCGTCGTCTTGGCAGTGGCGATCGCTGGTAGTTCACGGCTGCGCGAGATTCTCGAATTCTCCTTCGCGCTGTCATCGCCCTTCGGGGCGCTGGCCATCCATGCGGCGGCGCTGCCCGCATCGCTCGGCCTCTGGTTCATGCCCTGGGCCCTCTCGGTCGAGCACGCGGCGCAGTTCACGCCAGCGGCGATGGTGGCGGGTGCAGCGCTGCTGAGCGCGCTGCTCCTCCTCGGTCTGCAGTGTCGCCGGTCTTTGCCGCTGGTGACGCTTGGTCTGCTGTGGCCGCTGGTTGTGCTGTTGCCGACGCATTCGTTCATCGCCCGGCTCGATCCGATCGTTGAGAAGGCTCTCTATCCCGCGTGGATCGGGCCGAGCCTCGCGATCGGCGCGGTCCTGCCGTGGCTGATGGCGGCGATCGGGCGCCGCGCGGCTGTGGCCTGCGCCCTCGGCGTGCTCTGCTGTCTCGGTTCGCTGAGCGCCTGGCGTGCGCAGATCTGGGCGCATCCGCTGGCGCTCTGGCGTGAGGCGACCGAGGTCGCGCCGCTCTCCGCGCGCGCCTGGAGCAACCTGGCGCTCGTCACGCTCGATGCGGGCCAGCCGCACGAAGCTGCGATCGCCGCGACGCGCGCACTCGCCCTCGATCCGCACGCGATCCGGACGCAGGACCTGGCATTCGTGATCTCGTTCACCCCACCCTCGACGACGGAGATATCGCGACCATGACGCGCTGGGTTTTTCTTCTGACTTTGGCCATCGGCGCTGCGCTGGCCCCGACCGCGCGCGCGATGTCGCCGGGCTGCGATCAATGTGCCGATCTGCCGAAGCTCTATCGCGAGCTCCTGGAGCAGGAGTTCCTGCGCAATCGTATGGAACGCTGGATCCGGGAGGCCTATTACCCGGTCACCGTCGACGAGATGCAGCGCGCCGCGACGGATGCGCTGAGCGGCGCGATGAGCCGCGATCTCTATGGTGTGCTGGCACCCACGAGAGCGGGCGGCGCGGGCAAGGCGGCGCCGGCCTACGGCACGGACATGAACAGCAAGGCATGCGGGCTGGTCGAATACATGACGGACTCCAGCGGCAAGACATCGACACGGCCGGTGACCGCGGATCAGGTCCGCAAGAAGCTGTGCCCGCCGCTCGCCGAGTACACGCTCGTCCATGAGGCCCGTCATCAAGCCTCGTGTCGCGCGAGTTGGGGCGCCGGCGACACGAAGAAGCTGGGGACCGTCGAGTTCTTCGTGCGCGACGATCTCGCCGCGTATCAGGCCGGCATCGCGTCCTTGCGCGAACACATCGCGAGTCTGGCCAAGAAGTGCAGCTGGAGCGGCTCGACGAATGCGCGCCGGCCCGACGGCACGGCGACGGTGCCGACGCCGGCGCAGGTCACGCAGCTCGAGAGCCAGGTGAAGTCGAAGGCGAAGCTTCTGCAGCGCGCGTCGAAGTGAGGGTGTCATGCAAGAAATTCTGATGGCGATCGCCATGATCATCTCCGGCGCGCGCAGCGAGTTGCCGGCCGCCGAGATCGAGACGCGTTTCGAGCAGGCCTGCGTCGACGGGCGCTGGGAGGACGATTGCCCGGCCCTGCGCACGGAGATCGAGGTCGCGCTCTACGGCGATCTGCGCGAGCTCGGCACGCGCCGGGCCCCGATCGATCGCGAGGTTCTGCGCGTGGCGATACGCAGTGGCTTTCCGCCGCTGGTCGATCTCGCCCTGAGGCGCCTGGAAAAGATCGACGGCCCGGAGGATCGCGAAGCGGTCGTGATCGCGATCGATCACCCGTCACCGGCGATCCGGGCCCTGGCGAAGCGCTATCTCGACGCCCTTGGCGATCCGTGGAGCGCCGGGTTGACGCGGTGGTGGGCGATGCCCGGACGCTCGGGATGGGATGGTCTGGTGCCCGATCCTCGACCCGAGCTGGCGCAGCTCGGGCTCTCGAGCGTCGATGGGCTGCGGTATCGCCACTTCGCGAGTGGGGAACGCCGCGCCGTGTTCACCAGCAAGCTGGCGCCGGAGATCGTGATCGCGCGCATCGGCAAAGGGCGCAAAATTCATACCGGGGCCGAGCTCGCGGCCGCGCCCAAGCAGCAGCAGGCGGTCGCAGCGTCGATGGAGGATGTTCAAAAGCAGATCCAGGCGGCGATGGCGCGCGGCGACTTCAAGGCGATCGGTGAGATCACGCAGCGCCTGACCAAGCAGACGGAGAGCTTCAGCAAGTCACCTGAATTGATGTCCATGCAGCCGGTGAAGGAGTTCGCCGGCG
>JANNTF010000497.1:0-9109 GCA_031403455.1 Alphaproteobacteria bacterium
CCGGCGTCGTGATCGAGGCGATGAGCCAACGCAAGGGCGAGATGACGGATATGCGGCCCTCGGGCGGCGGCAAGACGCGCGTGGTGTTCCACGTGCCCACGCGCGGCCTGATCGGCTATCACGGCGAGTTCCTGACCGATACGCGCGGCACCGGCATCATGAGCCGTATCCTCCATGGCTACGCGCCGTGGAAGGGACAGATCGAGGGGCGCCGAAGTGGCGTGCTGATCTCCAATGGTGACGGCGAGGCCGTGACCTATGCGCTGTGGTATCTCGAAGAGCGCGGCCATCTCATGATCGAGGCGGGCACGCGGGTCTATGCGGGTATGATCATTGGCGAGCACAGCCGCGACAATGATCTCGAGGTCAATCCCCTGCGCGGCAAGCAGCTGACCAACTTCCGCGCATCGGGCAAGGACGAAGCGGTCAAGCTGACGCCCGCGCGCATCCTCTCGCTCGAACAGGCCATCGCCTATATCGGCGACGACGAACTCGTCGAGGTGACGCCGAAATCGATCCGGTTGCGCAAGAAACTGCTCGACACGAATGATCGCAAGCGCGCTTCCCGTTCCGCCGAGGCCGAGGCGGGCTGATCGGCGCGGCACCCGGTCGCGGTCTCAGCGATCGGCGAAGTCGAGGCAGGCCACGACGGTGTCGATCTCGCCGCCGCTCGAGCTCAGCGGCAGCGTGATCCCCTCGTAGCGATGGCGCCGCTTGCCGACGACGATGTCGCGCTGAACCAGGACGGGTTGGCGCCGCACAAGAACCGTCTTGAACGTGCGCCGCACGAGATCGCGATAGACCGGTTCCGGATAGTCGCTGAGTTCGCGGCCCGTCATATCGATGGCGAAGCGCTCGGCGAGTTCGTCGCCCATCAACCGGATGTGAAAGCCCTCCAGTTGCGGTACGGCTTGCGCGATGAGAATGAACCCCAACGCGTAGGGAATCTCGAGGGGATCGAGGTCCTTGCGGCGCGGGCATCCAGCCGCGCCCCGCTTGCTGTCCCAATAGGCAAAGAAGCGCTTCAGCCGCGCGCTCTGGATGCGTTGCGTATCGAAGGCTTCGACCGGCGATTTATCGGTCATGAGGATCAGGGCGCCATGAGCCTGGTTGCGGGGATCGGGAGCGTCTTCGCTGGTACACTCCACCGCCCGGCGAGCGTCTCGGTGTGATCTGCTTAACCCTGCCACGCTCGAGTCGGCATAAACCCGTGGCGCCCGCGCCCCGCTCTACCCGGGGATTCACGTTCCCGGAGCGATCCACTAGCATCCACATCCGATGTCAACCTGGCGCGAGTCGCTCGCGATCTATCTCCGACCCCAGCTGATCGCCGTGCTGCTGATGGGCTTCAGCTCGGGGCTTCCGCTGCCGCTCACTTTCGGGACGCTGACCTTCTGGCTCGCGGAAACCGGCGTGAGCCGCACCACGATCGGCTTTCTGACGCTCGTCGGCTCGGCGTATTCACTGAAGTTCCTCTGGGCCCCGCTGGTGGATCGCTTGCCGCTCGGCGCGCTCACGCGCCGCCTCGGCCGCCGACGTGGCTGGGCGCTCGCCGTGCAGGCGCCGCTCGCCGTCGCCATCCTGGCGCTCGGCTTCACCGATCCGAGCGTCGATCCTTGGATGACGGCAATGGTCGCTGTCGTCATCGCCTTCCTCTCGGCGACGCAGGACATCGTCATCGACGCCTACCGCATCGAGTTGCTCGCGCCCGCGGAACAGGGCGCTGGCGCCGCCGCCACGCAATGGGGCTACCGCTTGGGGATGATCGTCTCGTCCGCCGGCGCCCTCTATGCCGCCGAGTTCGGCGGCTGGCGTGCGGCCTTCGCGATCATGGCGGGATTCATGCTCGTTGGCATGGTGACGATCTGGTCGACCCGGGAGCCGGCCGGGACTGCGGTCGACATGCGTCAGACCGCCAGCGAGTCGCGCGCTGCACGCCTCGCGGCATGGCTCGCCACCGCCGTGATGGAGCCGTTTCGCGACTTCCTGACACGGCCGGGCTGGTCGGCGATCGTCGTTTTCATCGTGTTGTACAAATTCGGCGACGCGCTCGCCGGCGTGATGGCGAATCCGTTCTACGTCGCGATGGGGTTCACACGCGTGGAAGTCGCGAGCATCTCGAAGATTTTCGGTGTCGTCGCGACGATGGCCGGCGTCGGCGCGGGCGGACTTCTCGTCCATCGCTTCGGGCTGGCGCGCGCGCTGGTCGTGTGCGGCGTCCTGCAGGCGCTCTCGAACCTGATGTACGTGTTTCAAGCACTCGCCGGCCACGACGTGGTGCTGCTCACCGCGACGATCGGGATCGAGAATTTCACCGGCGGCATGGGATCGGCGGCGTTCGTCGCGTATCTCTCGGGCCTGTGCAACATCGCCTACACGGCGACGCAGTACGCGCTGCTCTCGTCATTGGCGACGGTCGGCCGCACCACGCTCTCGGCGGGCGGCGGCTGGCTGTCGCTGCAGCTCGACTGGCCGCTGTTCTTCATGGTGACGACGCTGGCCGCGCTGCCCGGCGTCGCGATGGCGGTTTGGGTGATGCGGCGCTTCCCGCCGGTGCAACGACAGATCTGAATGAGGGAGAGACGTCATGTCGAACATCAAGGATGTGCAATGGCTGGGCGCGGGGCTGGACCGGCCGGAATGCGTGCTGTGCACCGCGGCCGGTGAGTCGTTCGTCTCCAGGCGCGACGGGCTGTCACGCGTCGCGGCGGATGGCACGACGACGCATCGCAAGCTCGGCTCCAATCCGGATTGGATGATCAATGGTTTCGCCATCGACCGGGATGGCAGCTTCCTGCTCGCCAATCTCGGCAATGTCGGCGGTGTGTGGCGCTGGAGCCCGGCTGCCGGTCTGCAGCCGTTTCTCACCGAGGTCGATGGCCAGAAACTGCCCTGCGCGGCGAACTATGTCGGCATCGATGCGCAGCGACGCGCCTGGGTCTCGATCAGCACGCTGCTGTTTCCGCGCGATCTCGCCTTCAAGCGCGGCGTCGCGGATGGCTTCATTGTGCTCGTCGACGCCAAGGGCGCGCGCATCGTCGCCGACGGCATCGGCTTCACCAACGAGTCCCATATCGATCCAGCGGGAAAATACGTCTACGTCAACGAGACCTATGCCCGGCGCACCAGCCGCTTCGCCCTCAAATCCGACGGCGCGCTGGGCCGCCGGGAGACCGTCACGGAGTTTGGCGATGGCGCCTTCCCCGATGGCATGGCGTTCGATTCGGAGGGGCATCTCTGGGTCGCCTGCGTCGTCGCCAACCGGCTGATTCGGGTCGCGCCGGACGGCAAGCAGACGATCATGCTCGATGATTCCGACCCGGAGGTCTGCCGAAATGCCGAAGCGGCCTGCGCCGACGATGTGTTCGATCGAGCGATCCTGAATCTCGGCGAGACGCGCACGCTGCGCAATCTTGCGTCGGTCGCGTTCGGCGGCGCCGATCTCCGGACTCTGCATCTCGGCTCGCTCGGGGGCACGCGGCTGGCGACGCTGCGCAGTCCGGTTGCCGGCGCGCGACCGCATCACTGGACGCAGCGCCCGGCCTTCTGACGAGCGCTGTTACTGCTTGTCCGTCGCCTCGGCATGGCGTGATACGCGGGTCTCCTCGCCGAGCAAACCGCGCGGGCGGATGAGCAGCATGGCGGCCAGCAGCACGCCGATCAGCACGATTTGAAGTGCCGCGCCGCGCGCCTGCTGATCGGCGGGGATGATGCTGCGGAGGATGCCGCCGGAAATCGTCCAGATCGCCCAGACCGCGAGCGCCCCGAGAATCGCGCCCCTGTTGTTGCCGGCGCCGCCGACGATGAGCATCGCCCAGAGCTGGAACGTGAGGATCGGCAGGAAATCCTCCGGCGCGATGTAGCCGACGAAATGCGCGTAGAGCGCGCCACCGAGCCCCATGATCATGCAGCCGATGACGAAGGATTGCAGACGGAAAGCGAAGGCCCGCTTGCCGAGCGCGGTCGCCGCGATCTCGTCCTCGCGAATGGCGCGCAGCACGCGACCCCAGGGGCTGCGCACCAGGCGCTCAAGCGCCTGATAGGTGCCGCCGAGCACGAGGAGCGCGACGGCGAGATAGCTCGCATTCCACGCCAGGCCGGCGCCGAACAGCCCCTCGAACGGCTTGGGAATGAACTGCAGGCCGAAGGCGCCGCCGGTCAGGAATTGCGCGTTGAGCGCGACGAGCTGCAACGTGATCGCGATCCCGAACGTCGTGATCGCGAGATAGTCGTGACGCAACCGCAGCGCCGCGACCCCGACGATGAGCGCCGCGACGCCCGCGGCCAGCATCGCACCGAGCCAGCCCACGATGATCGGCAGGCCGAACCCGCCGATCTGGTCGGGATAGTCGGGCGCCGTCAGGATCGCCGACGTGTAGGCGCCGATCGCGACGAAGCCGGCGACGCCGACATTGAACAGCCCCGTAAATCCCCATTGCAGATTCAAGCCGAGCGCGATCGTCGCGAAGATCGCCACGAAGACGAGGAAGAACGTCGCATAGGTCAGGAAGCCGATCATCGCGCTCATCTCGTCCGCGTGGCGAACAGGCCGGCGGGCTTGACGAGGAGGATCACGATGATCACCGCGAAGGCCATCGCCGCGCGGTACTCCGCGCCGACCAGCGGCACGGCGAGGCTCTCGGCGAGCCCCACGATCAGCCCGCCGATCACCGCGCCCCAGACACTGCCGATGCCACCGAGAATCGCGGCGGCGAAGAGCGGCAAGAGCAGATCGAAGCCGAGTTGCGGGCGCAGCTGCGTGGTCAGGCCGGCGAAGACGCCCGCGATGGCGGCGAGCACGGCGCCGACGATCCAGGTCAGCCGGATCACCGCCTCGACATCGATGCCGGTGACGCGCGCCAGCTGCGGGTTCATGGCCGTGGCGCGCATCGCCTTGCCCAGCGTCGTGCGCGTGAGGAAGAGATGCAGCGCGAAGACGGTGACGATCGCCAGGGCGAGGACGAGGATCTGGTCGGGGGTGATGCGCATGCCGCCCATCACGTCGCGCGGCACGACGCGAAGCGCGATCTGGATCTCGCGGCTGTAATATTCGGGGATCGGGCCGTAGAAGAATTGCAGCAGATTGCGCAGCGCCAGCGCGGCGCCGAAACTCGCGATGACCAGCACGATCGCGTTGCCGTGGCGGCGCAGCCGCGCGAAGAGCAGCCAATCCAGCGCCAGCGCGATCAGCGCGGTCAGCGGGGCGGCGAGGCCAAGCGCCGCCAGCAATGGCCAGCCGAACGAGAACGGCTCGATCGGAGTCATGGTCGTGGCGCCGGTCATCGCCAGAAAGCCGCCCAGCGCGCTCAGCGCGAGATAGGCGCCCCAGGTGAGGAACTCGCCATGCCCGAAATTCGCGAAACGCAGCAGATCGTAGGTGAGCGTCACGCCGATGGCGCCCAGCGCGATGACCGATCCGATGATGAGTCCATCCGCGACGAGCTGCAGCATCAATGCCGCCCGCCGCCGGCTTGGCCCAGATAGAGCGCGGCGACCTGGGGATCGCTGGCGAGGTCGCGCGCTTTGCCGACCAGTCGCTCCTTGCCTTCGACCAGGATCACGGCGTGGTCGGCGATCGCGAGGGCCGCGCGCGCGTTCTGCTCGACCAGGATGATCGTCACGCCGCTGTGCTTGATCGTCACGAGCTTCTCGAAGACCAGCGCGACCAGACGCGGCGACAGGCCCGCCGATGGCTCGTCCAGCATCAGGACACGCGGCGACACGACGAGTGCGCGCGCGACCGCCAGCATCTGACGCTGACCGCCCGAGAGCCGTCCCGCCATCAAGCGGCGCTGGCGCGCGAGATCGGGGAACAGCGCGTAGATCTCGGCCAGCCGCGTCTTCTTCGCCATCTTGAGGATCGCGACGGCGAGATCGAGATTGTCCTCGACGCTGAGCTCGGCGAAGACATTCTCCGTCTGCGGTACGAAGCCGAGTCCTTGCCGCGCCATCAGATGCGCCGGACTCGTCGTGATGTCCCGCGTGCCGAGATGCACGCTGCCGGACGTGATCGGAACGAGGCCGGCGATGGCCTTGATCAGCGTCGATTTCCCGGCGCCATTGGGCCCGAGGATGGCGACGATGTCGCCGCTCTCGACGCGCAAGGATGCGCCGCGCAGGATCGGTAGCCCGGGCTCATAGCCGGCCTCGAGCGCGGTGACGGTGAGCGCGGCGGTCATGCCGGCGCGCCGCCGAGATAGGCCTCGATCACGCGCGGATCGCCGCGCACCTCGTCGGGCGTGCCGCGCAGCAGCAGCTTGCCCTGCGCCATGACAAGGATCGGGCGACACAGGCGCATCACCAGATCCATGTTGTGCTCGATCACCAGGAAGGTCACGCCGCGCGCGTTGAGCTCGACGATCCTGGCCTCGATGGTGTCGAGCAGCGCCGGATTGACGCCGGCGCCCGGCTCGTCGAGCAGCACCAGCCGCGGTTCCGCCACCATCACGCGCGCGAGTTCGACCAGCTTGCGCTGCCCGCCGGAGAGGATGCGCGCGGGCTGATCCGCGAGATGCGACAAGCCGACGAACGCGATCCAATGCAGGGCGCGCTCACGATTGATGCGCTCCTCGGCGGCGACCCGCGCGCCCGCGAACCAGTTCGCCCAGAAGCGCTCGCCATGCTGGCCGATCGGCGACAGCATCACGTTCTCGAGCACGCTCATCTCCGGAAATGGGCGCGGGATCTGGAAGGTACGCGCGAGGCGTTTGGCGAAGATGCGATCGGGCGAGAGGCCATCGATCCGGGCGCCCTCGAATTCCAGCGTGCCGGCATCGAGGCGATGATAGCCGGCGAGGCAGTTGAACAGCGTGGTCTTGCCCGCGCCGTTGGGCCCGATCAGGCCGGTGATCGTGCCCTGCGCGATCTCGAACGACACGCCATCCACGGCGCGGACGCCACCGAAGGTCTTGACGAGCTCATGGGCGCGCAGCATCGGATCTCGACGGGGAAATGCGCTTGTGGCGCCGGGGCGGGACGGGTGAGAAGTAGCGACAACCGTGGCGGCGGGGCAAGGCCTCTGCGCTGCAACGGTCTCGCAAACCCAGGGAGTGCGCGCATGGAACATGTCGATCATCCGCTGGCCCGCGCCGCCGTACGCGAGATCGATGCGCTGCACGTGTTCTTCGCCGCATGGCTCGGCGGCTCGGCGCCTCGCGATCCCACGGCGCTGAGCCGGCTCGAAGCCGCGCTCGCGCCAGGATTCAGCATGGTGACTCCCGAAGGCAAGCGCCTGGCGCGCCCCGCGATCATCGGTTGGATCGCCGATGCGCATGGCGCGCGGGGTACGCCTGCCGATCCATTCCGGATCTGGATCACCGATGTCGAGCTGCTCCATGTCGATCCTCCCTATATTCTGGCGGGGTATGTGGAGCGCCAGCATGCCGAGGGGCGGGACACGGCGCGGCGCGCCAGTGTGCTGTTTCGCGCCGATCCCGCGGGGCCGAATGGTTTGCGTTGGCTCGCCGTTCACGAGACCTGGCTCACGGCCTGAACCCGTTCGTCGCGCGTCGCGGGCTTGCCATCGCGGGGTCACCTGCGGAGACTGCACCCCTAGATCTCGGACAGGAGGGTCCCAATCGTGCGTCTCGTTTCTCTCATGGCGGCAGTCGCGTTGGCGGCGACCGTTCAGCCCGCGCAAGCGCAGCAGCCGAGCTGCGTGACCACCATCGGCATGGTGGTCTCGCTCACCGGTCCGGCCGGGCGCTTCGGCCAAGCGGCGTCGAAATCCGCCGAGCTCGCCTTCAACGATCTCAACGCGGCCGGTGGTGTCGCGGGCTGCCGGCTTGCCCTCGATCTGCGCGATGCGCAATCGCAAGGCAGCGTGGCGGTCGATCAGGCGCGCCAGCTCGTCGATCTCAAGCGCGTGCCGGCGATCATCGGCGGCATCATCTCCTCGGTGTCGATCCCGATCCTCACCTCCGTGACGGCGGGCGCGAATATCGTGCAGATCTCACCCGCTTCGTCCTCGCCGACGCTCACGCGCATCGCGCAAGAGGGCAAGGCCAACGGCGTGTTCTTCCGCACCATCACCTCGGATGCGCTGCAGGGCACGGCGGCGGCCAAGTACGCGATGGATCAGGGGCTGACCAAGCTCACGATCATCCACGTGAACAATGATTTCGGCGTCAACATGGTCGCCGAGTTCCGCAAGGCCTATGAGGCGCTGGGCGGCCAGATCACCTCGACGACGCCGTATAATCCCGGCGCCGGCTCCTACGCGCCGGAAGTCACGCAAGCCATGAAGGGCGAGCCGCCCGCGCTCTATCTCGTGGCCTATCCCGGCGACGGCACGTCGATCGCGCGCACCTGGATCTCGCAGGGTGGTGCTGCGACATTCCTGCTCAATGACGGTATGAACAGCGCCGATTTCATCCGCGATGTCGGCCCGCGCTTCCTCAACAACGCCTATGGCACGTCGTCCGGCACGGTGAAGACGCCGTCGACCGAGTATTTCGCCAAGGCCTATCCGGCGATGTCCGGCGGGTTCGACGCCAATGCGCCAGCGGCCGATCGCGCCTATGACGCCGCCGCCATCCTCGGTCTCGCGATCGCGCAGGCCGGCAAGGCGGAGTCGCCGGCGATCCGCGATGCGATCCGCAAGGTGACCGGGGGCAGCGGTGACGTGATCCATGCCGGACCCGAGGAGTTCAAGAAGGCGCTGGAGCTGATCAAGGCTGGCAAGCCGATCCGCTATGTCGGCGTGATCGGCGCGGTGTCCTTCGACCAGAACGGCGACATCACCGGCCCGTTCCGCAAGTGGCGGATCCAGGCCGGGAACATCGTCACGGTCGGCGAGATGTCGACCGACGAGGTGCAGGAGATCCAGCGCCGCCTGCCGCCGCGCTGAGCCGCGCCGGCCCTTCGTTTTGGCCGTGCCGGCGCGCCCGCCACGCGTCGAACTCGCGCCCGGGCTCGAGATTCCGCGCCTGCTCACCGGCCTGTGGCAGGTCGCGGACATGGAACGCGGCGGCCGCGCGCTCGACCCCGACCGCGCGGCTGCCGCGCTCGCCGAGTACGCCGAGGCCGGCTTCGACGCCTTCGACATGGCCGACCACTACGGCAGCGCCGAGGACGTCGTCGGCCGCCTGCTCGCGGGGCCGTGGCGCGG
>JANNTF010000498.1:0-7301 GCA_031403455.1 Alphaproteobacteria bacterium
CGATGCCGGTGCGGCTGGGCTATGCGGGATTGGTCGGAGTGAGAGGATTCGAACCTCCGGCCCCTTGGTCCCGAACCAAGTGCTCTACCAGGCTGAGCTACACTCCGACCGGTCCGCTGAGCAGGGCCTGTGCCCCATCCAGCGGCCGCGGGTTATAGCCTCGCCCACCGCCCCGGGCAAGCGAGGCCGCACGCACGAACGCCCTGCTCAATATCCGCGGTGAATGGAGAAATCGACGAGCTCCAGCAGGGCGCGCTTGATCGGGTGATCGGGGAAGATTCCCAGCGCATCGCGCGCGATCGCGCCGTAATGCTTGGCCCGCTCCACCGTATCGCGTAGCGAGCCGTGGCGATTCATCAACTCGACGGCGCGCGCGAGATCGCCCGCCTGCTGATCGAGTTCCTCCAGCGTGCGCCGCCAGAATTGCCGTTCTTCCTCGTCGCCGCGCAAGAAGGCGAGCACGACCGGCAGCGTGATCTTGCCGTCGCGGAAATCATCGCCCACCGACTTGCCCATCCGTTCTGCCGTCGAGGTGTAGTCGATGACATCGTCGACCAGCTGGAACGCGATCCCGAGATTCATGCCGTAGCTGTCGAGCGCTTCCTCCTCGGCCTTCGGTCTGCCGGCGACGATGCCGCCGACCCGCGCGGCCGCGGCGAACAACGTCGCCGTCTTCGCCTTGATGACCTCCAGATACGCGTTCTCCGTCGTGTCGGTGTCATTGGCGGTCGTCAGCTGCAGGACTTCGCCCTCCGCGATCACCGCCGATGCATTGGCGAGGATGCGCAGCACGTCGAGCGACCCGTCCTCGACCATCACCTGGAAAGCGCGGCTGAACAGGAAGTCGCCGACCAGCACGGAGGCCTTGTTGCCCCAGACGGCATTGGCTGTCGCGCGACCACGGCGCAAATCCGATTCATCGACGACATCGTCGTGCAGCAGCGTGGCCGTGTGGATGAACTCGACGCAGGCCGCCAGGCTGACATGGCGGTCGCCGCTCGTGTAGCCGCAGAGCCGCGCGACCGCGAGGGTCAGCATCGGGCGCATGCGTTTGCCACCGGCGGCGATGATGTGGCTGGCGAGCTGCGGGATCAGGGCGACGGGCGAATGCATGCGCCGCAGGATCACGTCGTTGACCCGTTTGAGATCGTCGGCAACCAGCATCATCAGCGGTGCGAGCGACGGCACGCGCGCCCGATCACGACCATCTTCCAGATTGACGACGACTGCCACGATGCGCTCCTGCCAGGCTTTGACTTGCTCAAACGTCGAGCATAGAGGTCGGCGGTCGCGGATCAAGCTGCGTGCCGGCCCGCCACCAGGGAGAAGTTCAACGATGCGTGAGGTCCTGCGCACCAACGACGTCATCGAGCTGTCCTGGGCGAAGGCGGTGCTCGAGGGCGCCGAGCTTCCATTCGTGGTCTTCGATGCGAACATCGCGGCGATCGAGGGATCGATCTCGGCATTCGAGTGTCGCCTGATGGTGCCCGATGAAGTATGGGCCGAAGCGACGATGCTGCTGAACGTCGAACGCGCAGCTTTGCGGGTCAGCAACGAGCCGTGAGCGCATCCGCCGCGACGACATCCGGCGCGCTGCTGGGCGGCCGGGTGCAGTTCGAACAGCCGGCGCAGGGCTACCGTGCCGCCATCGATCCGGTGCTGCTGGCGGCGGCCATGCCCTTGGCGCACGGCAGCGTGCTCGAACTGGGGGCGGGGGCCGGCGCTGCGACGTTATGCCTCGCCCATCGTCGACCCGCGCTCACCATCGTGGCGCTGGAGATCGATGCCGGCATGGCCGCGCTCGCGCGCCGCAACATCGAACGCAATCTGATGACATCCCGCGTGGAGATCCTGGTCGCGGATGTCGGCGATCTGCCGGCCGCGCTGAACGGTCGCTTCGACGCCGTGTTCTTCAACCCGCCTTTCGAGCCGGCGGCGCGCGCGAGCCCGTCGCCGCATCCCGACAAGCGGCGTGCGCACGCGGAGGGCGCGGCCGGTCTCGACGCGTGGATCGACGCCGCCCATCGCGCCCTCAAGCCGCGCGGGCGTGTGCTGCTGATCCATCGCGCGGACCGGCTGGCCGAAATCCTGGCGGCGCTGGCGCCGCGCTATGGCGACATCGAGACGATCCCGCTCTGGCCGCGCGCGGGCGAGGTGGCCAAGCGCGTGATCGTGCGCGCACGCCGCGACGCGCGCGGACTCGGCGTGCTGAGTCCGGGCTTGGTGCTGCATGACGCGACGGGCGCGTTCACGCCCGCGGCCGACCAGATCCTGCGCGCGGGCGCCGCCATCGATGACGTGATGGCGCATCGGCGCGATGCTTGCTCACCCGCGATGCCCGACGCTTAATGCTCGACTTGGCATGCCGCACCGCACCGATTCCGATCTCCTCGCCGCCTTGCGGGGCCAATTGCGCGCGGGCGTCGTTATCCTCGCGCTCGACGCCGCGCGGCTCGACAAGTCGGATTCGCCGATCTCCGTCCAGGCCGAGTCGACGCGATGGCTCTATGGTCTCATCGGTCTCGGCGCCGCCGCGACATGGTGGCAGGGCTTGCCCGGCGCGACGCTCGCCGGTATCGCCGGTGTCGGCTTGTGGTACGGCTGGGTGCGTCCCGATATCGGCCGTCGGGTTCGCGCCCGCGTCGAACGTCAGGCGCTCGACGATGTCGGGCTCTGGCGGCGGGTGTGGCAATTCGGTGGCGTGCAGTTGCGGTGCCGGACCGGCGCGGTCTGCATTGCGCCGGCGGGTAACTGGATGCAGTTCGTGCGCGATGTCGCCGCGAGATCGGGAGAATGAGGCGCGATGACCGGGAGCTTCGGAAAGTTTCTGCTGGTGATCGCCGTGTTCGCGATCGCCTGGTTCGGCTGGCGCTGGTTCCAGCGCTGGGAGAAGGAGCGCCGTGTGCTCGGCGAGCGCCGCGGCGTCGAGGACGCGCTACGCCGCCAGCGCGCCGACCGCGAACCCGTGGGCGTCGAGGAACTCGGCAAATGCCGCGTCTGCGGCGCCTTCGTCGCGGCCGGCGCCCGGGCTTGTGAAAAGTCCCGCTGTCCCTATCCGCGATGAGCCGCCGCGCCGGTCAATCCCCTGGCTTCACGGCCCCTGGCTTCACGGGTTGACACCCGGACCTTCGCCAGTATGGTGCGCCGCACTCGCGACCTCAGGGTGCAGGTTTTCGTGACCAAACCGAAATCGTTCCAGGGCCTGATCTTGACGCTCCAGTCTTACTGGGCAGCGCAAGGCTGCGTGATCCTCCAGCCCTACGATATGGAAGTCGGCGCTGGCACGTTTCATCCCGCGACGACGCTGCGCGCGCTCGGTCCCAAGCCGTGGAACGCGGCCTATGTGCAGCCCTCGCGCCGCCCGGCGGATGGCCGCTATGGCGAGAACCCGAACCGGCTGCAGCATTACTATCAGTTCCAGGTGATCATGAAGCCGTCGCCCGCTGATGCGCAGGAGCTCTATCTCGGTTCCTTGCGCGCGATCGGCATCGATCCATCGCAGCACGACATCCGCTTCGTCGAGGATGATTGGGAAAGCCCGACGCTCGGCGCCTGGGGGCTCGGCTGGGAAGTCTGGTGCGACGGCATGGAAGTCACGCAGTACACGTATTTCCAGCAGGTCGGCGGCATCGAATGCGATCCGGTCGCCGTCGAGCTGACCTACGGGCTCGAGCGCCTGGCGATGTATCTGTTCGACAAGAAGAGCGTCTACGATTTGCCCTTCAACGATCCGGATAGCCGGGCGCCGATCCTCTATCGCGAGGTCTTCCACCAGGCCGAGGTGGAATACTCGAAGCATAATTTCGAGCACGCCGACGTCGCGATGCTGCTGCGGCATTTCACCGACGCCGAGACGGAATGCGCCGCATTGCTCGCGCAGAAGCTCGCGCTGCCAGCCTATGACCAATGCATCAAGGCCAGCCACCGCTTCAACCTGCTCGACGCGCGCGGCGCGATTTCGGTCGCCGAGCGCCAAGCCTATATCGGCCGCGTGCGCACGCTGGCCAAAGCGTGCTGCGAGCAATGGCTCGCGAGTCAGACGCATCGTGGCTGAGCTGCTCCTCGAACTGCTCTCGGAGGAGATCCCCGCGCGCATGCAGGCGCGCGCGGCGGAGGATCTCAAGCGTCTGGTCACCGACGGACTCAAGGCCGCGGGCCTGAGCTGGACGCGCGCCGACGCTTTCGTGACGCCGCGTCGCCTCGCGCTGGTGATCGACGGGTTGCCGGTGTCGACGCCGGATCGCGTCGAGGAGATGAAAGGCCCGCGCGTCGGCGCACCTGATCAGGCGATCCAAGGTTTCCTGCGCAAGCTCGGCGGCGATCGCACGCTGGCGAATTGCGAAAAGCGCAGCGACGGCAAGAGTGAGTCCTGGGTGTTCGTCCAGAAGATCGCTGGCCGCGCGACCGCTGAAGCGGCAAGCGAGGCGATCGCCGCGGCTGTGCGGCAGTTTCCGTGGCCCAACTCGATGCGATGGGGAGCGTATCGGCAGAGCTGGGTTCGCCCGCTGCAGAGTCTGATCGGTCTCTTCGGCTCCGTGCCGCTGCGCGGCGACATCGACCTCGGCGGCGCGACGCTCCGCTTCGGCTCGATGACGACTGGCCATCGCTTCCTGGCCCCGGCGCAATTCGAGGTGACGAGCTTCGCCGAGTATCGCGACAAACTGCGCGCGGCCTGCGTGATCCTCGACCCGGTGGAGCGGCGCGCCGAGGTCGAGCGTCAGGCCCAGGCCGCGGCGGCCGGCGCGGGTCTCGTGCTCAAGGACGATCCGGGTCTGCTCGACGAAGTAACTGGTCTGGTCGAATGGCCGGTCGCGCATGTCGGCACGATCGACGCGGCGTTCATGAATCTGCCGGGCGAGGTGCTCTCCACGTCGATGCGCACGCACCAACGTTATTTCACTTTGCTGAACGCGGATGGGAGTACGGCGCCGCGCTTCGTCGTTGTCGCCAACATGAAGACGGACGCAACCGGCACGGCCAACATCATCACCGGCAATGAGCGCGTGCTGCGCGCGCGGCTGTCGGACGCCAAATTCTTCTGGGATCAGGACCGCAAGGCGCGGCTCGACTCTCGCGTGCCCGCGCTCAAGGAGCGCACCTTCTACGCCAAGCTTGGCACGATGGAGGACAAGGTCGTCCGGCTACAGGCACTGGCGAGCGATCTCGAGCTGATGATCCCGGGCTGCACGAATGCGCCGCGCGCGGCGTTCCTCGCGAAGGCCGATCTCTCGACGGGCATGGTCGGCGAGTTTCCCGAGCTCCAGGGCATCATGGGTCGCTACTATGCGCGCGCGGACGGCGAGTCCGCTGTAGTCGCCGAGGCGATCCGCGAGCACTACTCGCCGCTCGGTCCCAATGACCGCTGCCCGTCCGCGCCGGTCTCGATCGCGGTGGCGCTCGCCGACAAGCTCGACACGCTGGTGGGTTTCTTCGCCATCGGCGAGAAGCCGACCGGCTCCAAGGATCCCTTCGCGCTGCGCCGCGCCGCGCTCGGGATCATCCGCCTGATCGTCGAGAACAAACTGCGCCTGTCGCTCGGCCACGTGTTCGCGCAGTCGCATCAGCTCTATGTCAACCAGCTCGGCGCCGCCGTCGCGGGCAAGGCGCCCGTCGCCGATCTCATCGTCTTCTTCGCCGACCGGCTCAAGGTCGCGCTGAAGGAACAGGGCGTGCGCCACGATCTCATCGACGCGGTGTTCGCGCGCGGGGACGAGGACGATCTCGTGCGGCTGCTGATGCGGGTCGATGCGCTCAAGGCGTTCCTCGGCGGCGAGGACGGCGCCAATCTGCTGATCGCGTTTCGCCGCGGCGCGAACATCGTCGCGATCGAAGAGAAGAAGGACAAGACGCGCCATGACGGCGCGGTCGCTCCGGGCGATCTGGTGCTCGCGGAGGAGCAGGCGCTCCATGCGGCGCTCGACAGCGCCGGACCCGTCGTGGACGCCGCCATCGCGCGCGAGGATTTTGCCACGGCGATGTCGGCGCTCGCGCGACTGCGCGGACCGGTCGACGCGTTCTTCGATAAAGTGACCGTTAACGATTCCGACCACAAATTGCGGGTCAACCGCCTGCGCCTGCTGTCGCGCATCCGCGCGACTCTCGGCCGCGTGGCGGATTTCTCGCGTATCGAAGGCTGACAGGGATAGTCATGGCGAAATGGGTCTACAGCTTCGGCGACGGTCGTGCCGAAGGGCGCGCGGAGATGCGCAACCTCCTCGGCGGCAAGGGCGCGAACCTGGCGGAGATGAGCAATCTCGGCCTGCCCGTGCCGCCCGGCTTCACCATCACGACCGAAGTGTGCACGCATTTCTACGCCAATGGCCGCAGCTACCCCGCCGATCTGGAGAGCCAGGCCAAGACCGCGATCGCCGAGATCGAACGCATCGTCGGGCGCAAATTCGGCGCCAAGACGAACACGCTGCTGGTGTCGGTACGCTCGGGCGCCCGCGCCTCGATGCCGGGCATGATGGATACGGTCCTGAATCTCGGGCTCAACGACGCCTCGGTCGAGGGCTTGGCCGCTTCGTCCAACAATCCGCGTTTCGCCTGGGACAGCTATCGCCGCTTCATTCAGATGTACGGCAATGTCGTCCTCGACATCGATCACCATCATTTCGAGGAAGCACTGGAGCAGATCAAGGACGAGATCGGCGCCAGCCTCGATACCGATCTCGACGCCGAGAACTGGAAGCTGCTGGTCGACCGCTACAAGGCGATCGTTCAGGGCGAACTCGGCAAGCCGTTTCCGCAGGATCCGCGCGAGCAGCTCTGGGGCGCCATCGGCGCCGTGTTCTCGAGCTGGATGAATCAGCGCGCGATCACCTATCGCCGGCTCAACGCCATTCCTGCGGATTGGGGCACGGCGGTCAACGTGCAGGCGATGGTGTTCGGCAACATGGGGGAGGATTGCGCGACCGGCGTCGCCTTCACGCGCGATCCCTCGACCGGCGAGAATCTCTTCTACGGCGAATATCTCGTGAATGCGCAGGGCGAGGACGTGGTCGCCGGCATCCGCACGCCGCAGCAGCTCACGCTGCAGGGCAAGCAGAAGCAGCGCTCCAAGATGCCGGCGATGGAAGAAGTCATGCCCGCCGTCTTCGCGCAGCTCGTCGACGGGCGCGCGCGGCTCGAGCGCCATTACCGCGACATGCAGGACATCGAGTTCACCGTCGAGCGTGGCATCGGACCCAGCAGGTTCTCCAGCCGCGAGAGGAACTCGGGGTTGGGATCGACCTTGAGCTTCCGCGAGTCGCCGAAGAACACGGTGGAGCCGTCGTCGAGCTCCAGCACGAAACGGAAAC
>JANNTF010000499.1:0-2498 GCA_031403455.1 Alphaproteobacteria bacterium
AACGGTGACCGCGGCGCGCGGCTTGTCGCTTCTCGAGGTCAGCCGGCTCAACGACGTCGCACATGCCGATGTCTGCTCCGGCCGTGCGCGCTGCGGCACGTGCCGGGTCCACGTGACGAGCGGCGCGGCGGCGCTGACTGCGCCGGGCGAGGTGGAAATGGCGCTGCTGCGCCGGCTCGGCGCCACCGGCGATGTCCGCCTCGCTTGCCAGGCGCGCCTGCGCGGCGGGGCGGTGACCATCGAGCGGCTGGTCGCGGCCGATGCCGATGCGGCGGAGGTGCGCAGAGCAGAGGCGCAGCGGCGTCGACCCACCACCGAGGCGGTGTCGTGACGCGCCGAACCGAACGTGCCGTTGGGTTGTTGATCGCCACGAGCACCGGCGCTGCGCCGTCTCTGCCGGCTGCCGCCGCAGCGGAGGCGGTCGCCCCGTCGGCGCTGAGCCGCGTGACGGCGACATTGCTTAGCGGACTCGATTCCGCGGCCGAGCGCGTGGGCGAGCTGTGGCGTGGCTTCGCCGGCGTGCCCGACGATGTCCTTCGCTTGGCCAGTCTGTGGCGCGCGGCCCAGGACGACAGCGATGCGTTGCGCGCGGCCATCTACGGCCTGATCCTGCTGCTGATCGGCGCCGCGATCGAGTGGCTCTACTGGTGCTATGCCTTCTCGGTCAGGCGCATGATCGAGGCGACGACGCCGCGCTCGCCGGGCCATGCCGCGGCGCTGGCGATAGGCCGCTTCGCGCTCGAGCTGACCGGCATCGCCCTGTTCTTCGGCGCTGTGCTCGCCGCATCGGCGGGATTCGCCTGGCGCGACGGCGTGCAGGAGATCGTGATCACGCTCGCCCTGGCGGTGACGTTGGTTCGCATCGTCGCGGCGGCATCTCATATGCTGCTTGCACGGCGCATTTCGCGTCTGCGCATGGTCGAGCTGACCGACGGCCGGGCGCGCCGGCTCAATCGTGTCGTGGTCGTGACCACGATGGTCGTCGTGCTGGGCTGGCTCGGCGGCAATCTGCTGCGCACTGCACTCGGCGCCGAGCATCTGGCGGTGGTGCTGCGGCTCGTGGCGGCGACCTGCGTCGTCGGCATGCTGATCGCCACGATGCTGAATTGGAGTCCCCCAGCCGCCAGCGATGATGCAGTCGCGGCGGGGGATCGCCGTAGCGCGGCGCTGCTCCGCTTCGGCGCCGTCGTAATCCTGGTGTCGTCCTACCTGGTCTGGATCGCGGGCTTCGACCGCCTGGCCTGGACGGCGGTGATTCTCGGCGCGTTTCTGGTCGCCGACTGGGTCGGACGCCACATCCTCGATCGCATCGCAAGACCGGGCGAAGCCGCCGCCGCTGGACCGCCGGGCCTGCTGGATGCCTATCGCCCGGTGTTCCAGCGGGTGATCCATCTCGCGCTGGCGGCGATCGCGATCATGATCGCGGCGCCCCTGTGGGGCCTGCCGCTTGCCTTTCTCACCGATGGGGCGCCGCCGGCGGCGCGCGCCGCCGGCGGCATCGTCAGCGTCGGCGTGACGATGCTGCTCGCCGATCTGTGCTGGGTCTGGGTCAAGACGCTGATCGACCTGCGTCTGCAGCGCGGCGCGTCATCGGCGGCCGGCGTTGCTTCGAGCACGCGCCTGAATACGCTGTTGCCGCTGTTGCGCAAATTCCTGATCGTCATCCTGCTGTTGGTGATCGCGTTGACGGCGCTGTCGGCGATCGGCGTCGAGATCGCGCCGCTGCTCGCGGGCGCCGGCATCGTCGGCATCGCGATCGGTTTCGGTTCGCAGACGCTGGTCAAGGACATCATCTCGGGCGTGTTCTTCCTGCTCGACGATGCGTTTCGCGTCGGCGAGTACATCGAGAGCGGAAGCATCCGCGGCACGGTCGAGAATTTCAGCCTGCGTTCGATCAAGCTGCGCCACCATCGCGGCGCGCTTCATACCGTGCCGTTCGGCGAGTTGCGCTCGATCACCAATTTCTCGCGCGACTGGGTGATCGACAAGCTGACCTTCGGCGTGACCTACGACACCGACCTCGACAAGGTGAAGAAGATCATCAAGCAGGTGAGCAAGGAGCTGATGGACGAACCCGAACTCGCTCAGCACATCCTCGAGCCGCTGAAATCCCAGGGCGTCGCGGCGCTCGGCGACTACGCGATCCAGATCCGGCTCAAGGTCAAGACCGTGCCGGGGGAACAATTCGTCGTCAGACGCACCGTCTACGACAAGATCAAGAAGGCGTTCGCAGTCAACGGCATCCGCTTCGCCTTCCCGACCGTCACCGTCGAAGGCAGAGAGACGGGCGATGCCGCCGCCGCGCAGATGGCGCTCGAAAATTTGCGCCCGGATCCCAAGACTCCGTGACCCGATCGCGCGCGACCGCATGGTCGAGAGCCGGCTTGATCTAGCCCGACCGCCGCAGCACGCCGCGCGCGAGAAAGATCTCCGTGATCGCCTTGGTCGCCTGCGCGAAGGAGGTCGCGTCGCGTGCTTCGATGCCGCGCGGGCGCGGC
>JANNTF010000500.1:0-4826 GCA_031403455.1 Alphaproteobacteria bacterium
CGAGAGCGCGCGCAAGAAGGATCTCGGCGAGAACGTCGCCACCGACGCGGCGTGCTGCAAGCTGTTTTGCTCCGAGATGGTCGGCCGCGTCGCCGATCGCGCCGTGCAGATCCATGGCGGCGCCGGCTACATGCAGGACTACGCGGTCGAGCGCTTCTATCGCGATGTGCGCCTGTTTCGAATCTACGAGGGGACGTCGCAGATCCAGCAGCTCGTGATCGCGCGCAACATGATCCGCGAGGCCAAGGCATGAGCGACGCCGCGATCGCCGGCACCGGCGTTCGCTTCCTCCATGACATCCCGCGGCTGCAAGCGCAGGCGCGGCCCGATGCGATCGCGCTGGTCCAGGGCGACATGCGCTGGAGCTACGCCGCGTGGAACTCGGCGATCGAGGCGGCCGCGGAGCAGCTCGATGCGCGCGGCGTGCGTCGCGGCGACCGCGTGGCGGTGATCGGCGAGAACGGTCTGGTCATCGCCACGCTGATCCATGCGATCGCGGCGCGGCGCGCCTGGCCCGTGATCCTCAACGCACGCATGAGCGCGCGCGAGATCGAGACCATCCTCGACCATGCGCGCGTGCGACTCGTGATCTGCGCCACCGACGTCTCGAGCGACGCGTCGAGCCACGCGCTGCGCCTGGACGCCCGCAATGTCACGTGGGGCGCATTGCCGCATTTCGCGGTCGGCGCCACGCGGGATGCCAAGACTGAACCGACGAGCGAAGATCCCGCGCGCGACGTCGGCGCCCTGATCTACACCTCCGGCACGACGGGTGCGCCCAAGGGCGTGATGCTGACGCATCGCAATCTGCTCCATGTCGCGCATTGGTCGGGCGCGCTGCGCGGCATGACGGATATCGATCGCGTCTTCGCGGCGCTGCCGATCAGCCATGTCTTCGGCCTCGCGTCGGTCTTCCTGGCGAGCACGCTGTACGGCGCGACGGTTCACCTGATCGCGCGGTTCGATCCGTCGAGCGCACTCGCGCTCGTCGCACGCGAGGGAGTCACCGTGTTCCAAGGCGTGCCGGCGATGTTCGCGCGGCTGCTCGAACATGTACGCGCCGCCCCGGCGCAGCCCGCGCTTCGCAATTTGCGCTATGCCTCGGCCGGCGGTTCGCCGCTCGACATGACCCTCAAGCGCGACGCCGAGCGGCTGCTCGGCACCGCGCTCAACAACGGCTACGGCATGACCGAGTTGGCGCCGACGGTATCGACCACGCTGACGGATCAACCGCGCAGCGACGACAGCGTCGGACCGCCGCTGCCGGGGATCGAGATCCGCATCACCGATGCCCTGAATTGCCCGGTCGCGCCAGGCGCGGTCGGCGTGCTCCGCGTGCGCGGTCCGACCGTGATGCGCGGCTACTACCGCGCCGATGACGCGACGGCAGCGATCATCGATGCCGAGGGATTCCTCGATACCGGCGATCTCGCGCGCCAGCACGACGACGGCGCGCTGTTCATCGTCGGCCGCGCCAAGGACCTGATCATCCATTCCGGCTTCAACGTCCATCCCGAAGAGATCGAAGCGGTGCTGACCGCGCATCACGACGTCACCCTCGCCGCCGTCATCGGGCGTCCAGCTGCGGGCGGCAACGAAGACGTCATCGCCTTCGTGCAGCTCGCACCCGGCACCGCGTTTGACGAAGCGACCTTGCGCAGCTGGTGCGCCGAACGCCTCGCCCCCTACAAGCGACCCGCCCGGATCGTCGCCCTCGCCGCGCTGCCCGCGTCGAGCACAGGCAAGATCCGCAAGACCGAGCTGCGCGCGACGGCATCGCGCCTGACCTGACGCGCGAGATCGGCCGTGGTCAGCTGCAGAAAATGCACGCTGGATCGATATCGCGCTGGATCGATATCGAGAAAATCGATCCAGAGAAAATCGATCCAGCGTCGAAATTGCGCCGCGTCGAAATTGCGCCGAACGATCAACGCGACTACGCATCGAGCAGTTTGACGCCGGCGCCTGGCGCCGCCTTGCGGAGCTCGGCGTCGCGGTAGGCGAGCGGGAGGCGATGGCGTCGAGCGAGTTCGAGATAAGCCGCGTCATAGGCGGTGAGTCCGAAGCGACGGCTGCGCTTATCCTCTCCTGTTCGCGGCACGCGAATGGGAGATGGCAGCGCGCCCGCGGAATTAGCCGGACGACGTCCCGGGCTTCACGAAGCCGAAGATGTCGCAGGAATCGCGCAGATACCTGCTCGCGATTGCGCTTGAAAAAGGTACCGAGACGCCGGAATCGCTCCAGCGTTTTGCGCGCGCATCACAGGGCCACTCTCTGCGACGTCACGAACCTCAATAAAGTGCACGGGTTGTCCGGGTGTTCGCTTCAGTCAGAGAAATCTTTGAAGGAGCGGAAACACTCATGAAACGCCATATCCGCCATGCAATCGTCCTGTTCATCGCCGCATCGGCGCCGGGCTCCGTGTCGGCGGAGCTTGTCTTTTCCGTCATGTCATTCTCCGCCGATACCCGGGCCACCACACAGCTTCCACCGCCGGTGAATGACTCCGATGCCGAGATCGTGCCGAACCAAGGCGCGGGTGCAGTCAACGCGCTCAGCCCGGCAATCGGCACTCCCTTCCCCAACTTACCCAACAGCGTGGGCTCGGCATTCGCCTCCGCGACGCTCCTCACTTTCGGCGGTCGCAGCGTTCTAAGCGGCGTCGGAGTCGACGGGTTCTTCCTGCGCAATTCCCTTCCCCCAAACGATTTGCTGGCGACGACGGTGGACTCGCAGACCTTCACCAACAACTCCACGACAGACACCGAGTCCCTGCTCGCGAGCTTCTTCGTCCCGGCCCCGACCATGCAGTTCTTCGGCGTAGGGGATTTCTTCCCGGGCGGCGTTGACTCGGCGAGAGACGCAATTGCTCTCGTCCAGGCTCTGCTGTTCACCAATCTCACCCGCGCCGACGGCAGTAGTGGCGGCCAAGTCACCATTCGCGACTACGGCATGAGAACGTTCCGCGATCCGCAGACCGGCGTGTTTTCGGCGCTTCCGCTCAGCCCGGAGAGCGTGGGGCTCATCCGGTTTGACGAACCCGACGGCTCCTTCGGCTTCCGGTTGCCGGAACTCACCGTGGAGGATTTGTTGCTGACCAATATCGGCCCCGGCGAAATTCTGGAAGTCGTCTATGTCTTCACCGCTGCGGCCAGCACGGGCTTCGGCGAGACCGGCATCTTCGCCGCCATCGGCGATCCTTTCGACTTGAATGCCAGCGGCGGACGCTTCGAACTTCAGGTGGGCGGTGCAGTCGATCCGGGACCGGGACAAGGCGTACCGGTACCCGCCACTTGGACGCTTCTCGCCGTCGGACTCCTGACCCTCGGATTTCGCGCGCGCTCGGGCCGTCGAGTTCAAGGCATCGTCGGCTGATCAACCAGCCGGCCGCTGCACGTAGCGCCAGAGCGCGGGCACGGCGAGCAGGGCGATGGCAACCAGCACCACGAAGCAAGCGCCGTAATTGCCGACATACGGAATCGCCAGCGCGAAGACGATCGGCGCGAGGAGATAGCCGCTGAAGGTGAAGAAGGTGGAGCCGGCGGTCGCATCGCCGACGCGGCCGGGCGGCGCGAGGCGCGCGACCTCGGCGAGATAGACGCCGTTCCAGCTCGTCGAGGTCGTGCCCACCACGAGGCCGACCAGCGTGATCAGCCAGAACGGCCATTGCGCGTCGATGCGCGAGACCTCGAGGATCATCACCGAAGAGCCGATCGCCAGCAGCATCAAGGCGCGCGGGCCACCGAGCTTGTCGGCGAGCCAGCCCATCACGACGCGGGCGAAGGTGCCCGAGAGCTGCATCGCCGAGAAGGCGGCGCCGGCGACGGCGAGCGAGAAGCCGATCTCGGTCGTCAGCTGCGTCACGAAGAACGTGAGCAGACAGCCTTGCACGCAAGCAAAGCAGAAGCCTGCGAAGGTCACCGGCAGCATGCCGGGGATGTCCAAGAGCACCACGAAGGGCGCCTTCAGATTGGCGGGCGAGAAGAGATTGGCGAGACTCGGCGGCCGCGTCGGATCGCGCGCGGTGTCGAGCGCCGCGCGCCAAGGCTGGACGCAGAGCGCGGCGAGCAGCGCCAGCGCGGCCGCGACCAGCAGCGCGCCGCGCCAGCCCGCGCGATCCACGATCGGCGGCAGGATCAGCCCCGCCATCGCACCGCCCAGCGGCACGCCGGATTGCTTGATCGACATGATCAGCGAGCGGCGCCCCTTCGGCGCGGCGCGCGTCAGGATCTCGCTGCCGGCCGGCGGCGACGGGCCATAGCCCACGCCGATGAGGAACGCGGCGACGAGCAGGATCCCCCAATTCGCGGTGAGCACGGCGATCGTTCCCACCGCGCCGATCAAGGCGCCAAGCTGCAGCAGCCGCACCGGCCCGAAGAAGGCCAGCAGCAGACTGCCGCCGACGAGGAACCACATCGTGCCGCCGGCGACGATGCCGGCGAGGATGCCGATCTGCTGTGGCGCCACGCCCGCCGCCGCCGTCAACTCGGGCGCGATCACCGGCAGCACGCGCATCAGGAAAGCCGCCATGGTCTGCATGACCATGGTGATAGCCAGCGGCGCCACCCAGTTCGGGAGGTCGCCTCGGCTCAAGTCAAATCACCCATTGGAAGCCGTCGATCTTGAAGTCCTGTCCGGTCATGAAATTCGGCTCGACCGTGGCGAGGAACACGACGAGCTGCGCGACATCCCTAGGCGACCCGAGCCGGCCGAGCGCGATGCCCTTGATCAGCTCCGGCTCGCGCGCCTGGGTCAGGCTGTTGCCGAGCTCGGTCTTGATCACGCCGGGACAGATCGCGTTGACGGCGATCTCCGGCCCGAGTTCC
>JANNTF010000501.1:0-1957 GCA_031403455.1 Alphaproteobacteria bacterium
CATGGCGGAGATCACGGATTCGGCGCTGGTGATCCGACTCAAATTCACCGCCAAGCCGACGCGCACGAGCTGGCTGCAACGCGAAGCGCTCAAGCGCGTCTATGCCGGCTTCACCGCCGCGGGCGTCACCTTCGCCTCCAACGCCGTCACCGTGCGCTCGCATGATGACCGTGCCGCCGAGGCGGCGGGTGCGGCGAGCATCGTGCCCGCACCGGTGGGTACGTGAGGAATATATCGAGATCGGGCCTGCTGCGCCCGTGAACCGGCTCCGGATCGATCCCCCACCAGCGCTTCAGCACGGTCGCGTAGAGCGACTTGAAGTCGACGCCGTGGCGCAGAGTGCCGCCGCCATCGAGCTGATCGAGACGCGGCGCGACACCCTTGAAGCCGCCGCGTACCGCGCCGCCGAGCACGAAATGCGGCGCGGCGGTGCCGTGATCCGTGCCTTGCGCGGAATTCTCGGCCGGACGGCGACCGAACTCGGCGTAGCTCATGACCGTCACGCGGCCCCAGGCATTGCGCTCGATCATCGCGTGCCGAAACGCGGCGAGCGCGGCGCCGAGCTCGCCGATCAGCCGGTCATGCGTGTTGCGCTGATAGGTGTGCGTGTCGAAGCTGCCATGGCTGACCTTGATCACCGGCACATCGACATTCGCCGCGATCAGCCGCGCGGCGTTGGCGAGCTGACCGCCGAGACCCGAGCGCGGAAAGACCGTCTGCATGGGAATGCGCATCTGCTGCAACCGGTCATAGATGCCGTCGCCGGCGGCGCGCAGCTCCGCTTGCGTCGTCACGACATGCTGCAGCGCCGCCGTCGGCATCGCGCCGCCGCCCGGCTTCGCGACGCGGCGCGCCTGATTGGCGAAGCCGTTCGCATCTTGCATCATCGCCACGCGTGCTTTGGCGCCATAGAGCGGACCGACAACGGGCCGGCCGAGCACCACGCCCTCGGCGACGCGGCCCGCCAAGGGCTGGCGCGGCGCCAGCGCACGCGCCAGCCAGCCATCGGCGATCGCGGCGTCGCTCGCGGAAGCGGTGTCCCAGATCTCGATCGAGCGGAAATGCGAGAGATTGGGCTTCTCGTAGCCGACGCCCTGGACGATCGCGCATTCGCCCGCGTCCCAGCTGGGCTTGAGCGGCGCGAGGCCAGGATGCAGCGCCGTTGCCGCATCGAGCTGCACGACCGTGTCGCGCGCGATACCGATCTTGGGCCGTAGTTTCGCGTAAAGCGGATTGGCGTAAGGGATGACGGTGTTGAGTCCGTCATTGCCGCCATTGAGTTCGACGAGCACGAGCACATTGCCGAGCCCCGCCAGCGGCGGCGAACGCGTCGTCGTCACGCATCCCGTGGACAGGGTCGATCCGAAGGCGAGCTCGCCCGAGCGCAGCAGGAACCAGCGTCGTGAAGTCATCATCGTGGCCCTCACTTCACCTGATAGGACGGATCGAGCAGCAACGCCTCGACCAGCTGTCGTCCCTTGAGCTCGTTGATCTCCGCGACGAGCGGCGGCGCGGCGAGCATCAGCCGCGCCATGTCGCCGGCGACTCCGCGATCGGCCGGGATGCCGCTGGCCAGGCGTGCGAGCGCCTCACGCCGCACGAGCAGACTCTCCGTCGAGATCCACGCCGTGCCACCGGGCCAGCCACGCACATTGGGCGGATTGAACAGGTCCTGGCGCATGCGCTTGCCGTACTCGACGAGCAGCTTGGTATCGCCGAACTCGGGTGCCACCTGCCGAATCGCGCCGACCATCAGCTCGACCGGTGACTTGACCAGCGTGGCGCGGCTGTGCGGCGACCAGAATGCGGGCGAAGTCAGCATCGCGCGCAGCACGGCCTCGATCGCGTAGTCGCTGGTCCTGAAGAGCGTGGCGAGGCGTTCGAGCTCGCGCGGCTCCGGCGCATCGGACACGAATTCCAGCCAGAGCTTGCGCGTGATGAAGCGCGCGACCTGCGG
>JANNTF010000502.1:0-7756 GCA_031403455.1 Alphaproteobacteria bacterium
AGGGATATGCGATGACCAAGCGCGCTGAGTCCAAGTACAAAATCGATCGCCGTATGGGCCAGAACATCTGGGGCCGCCCGAAGAGCCCCGTCAACCGCCGCGAATATGGACCCGGCCAGCACGGCCAGCGCCGCAAGCAGAAGCTCTCCGACTTCGGCGTGCAGTTGCGCGCCAAGCAGAAGCTCAAGGGCTATTACGGCAACATCACCGAGCGTCAGTTCCGCAAGATCTACACCGAGGCAGCGCGCCGTCGTGGCGATACGGGCGAGAACCTGGTGGAACTGCTGGAGCGCCGTCTCGATGCCGTGGTCTACCGGCTGAAATTCGCCGTGACGCCGTTTCAGGCGCGCCAGATGGTCAGCCACGGCCATGTGCGGGTGAATGGCAAGAAGGTCGATATCGCCTCCTACGTGGTCGACAACGGCGACACCATCGAGGTCAAGGCGAAGTCGCGGGAACTGCAGCAGGTCATGGACGCGCAGGCATCCAATGAACGCAATGTTCCGGACTACCTGACGCTGGACGAGAAGGCCCTCAAGGGCGTCTTCGTTCGTGGCCCCAAGCTGACCGATGTGCCCTATCCGGTGCAGATGGAACCGAACCTGGTTGTCGAGTTCTATTCGCGCTGAGCCGCGACGCCACCGAGTTCCCAACGAGGCCCCGCACGTCCGCGTGCGGGGCCTTCGTTGTTTCAGGCGTCTCGGTTTCAGGCGCCTCGCATGCGCTCAGGCAGCTTCCGCGCCGGGCGCCGGCGCCATGGCGGCCAGCGGCGCCGGCCGCAGCTCGTCTTCCTCGCGCCAACGCTGCCCGAGGGCGCTGATCTGATCGAGGATCGGCGCCAGCTCCAACCCGCGCGCCGCCATGCGGTAGGTCACGCGTGGCGGCACGGTGGGGTGGTAGTGGCGTTCGATGAGTTCGGCCGTTTCGAGCATACGAAGACGCTCGGTGAGGACTTTCGCCGAGATCCCAGCGACGCGACGCTTGAGCTCGCTGAAGCGGGTCGGGCCTTGGCTGCGCAGGATCCAAAGGATGTAGGTGGTCCACGGACCCATGAGCAGCCGGAGGATGGCGTCCATCGGACACCCCATCTCGGATTTCGGCAGTGGCATCGCAGCGCTCCGTCCGTCGCGTGAGGCGGTATCGGCGTCGGAGACTGCAACGGTTGGTTCGATAGATCAACTCACTTGAGGAAACGCATGGCGCCGAGCCGCGTGCGGTGGGGACAGCGAAGCGTTCCAGATCAGTGAGTTCAGCTCCCACGCTCGCGTGTCGCACCAGCATGAGCGGCTGCCATAGCAGGACGCTGTGGCTTCATCTCAATTGCGGGGGATTGTTGCCAGCTCCTTAACGGCCGGCGCTGCAGATTGCTCATCCGCGACGCCGTGTCGCGCTGACGCTTGCGCAAACGCACTGCCACGGAGATCTCGAATGGCCATCAAGGTGAGAGCTGCCCATCGTGAACAGACCGCGGCGTGGCTGACCGCCAGTTTCCTGGTCCTGGCTCTGGCGCTTGCCCCGTCGCCCGGACATGACGACCGACAACGCAGCTTTGCGTCGGCCGTCGAGTCGGTGGAAGCGACGCTGAGCCCGTTGGTGCAGCGCGCGGTCGCCATGATCCATCTCGACCCATTGCGCCCTTGGCTGCTCGATCCGCTGGACGATACGGCATCGGCGGACAGTTACGACTGAGGACGCGATGATTGAGGGCGCCATGACCGAGGGCTCGTGTCGTCGCGCCCAAACGACAACGGCGGCTCCTGCCGGGAGCCGCCGTCGTTGCCTGTCGCGGCGTCGCAACCCTCAGGCGGCTTTCACCTCGACGCCGCGGCTCTGCAAGAGCTGCTGCAACTCGCCGGACTGATACATCTCGCGGACGATGTCGCAGCCGCCGACGAATTCGCCCTTCACGTAGAGCTGGGGGACAGTCGGCCAGTTCGAGAAATCCTTGATCCCCTGACGGATCGACGGATCCTCGAGCACGTTCACGCCCTTGAACTTCACGCCGAGATGCGTCAGCACCTGGACCACGGTGGCCGAGAACCCGCACATCGGGAAGACCGGCGTGCCTTTCATGTAGAGCAGGACGTCGTTCGAGGAGATGTCGTCCTTGATGCGTTCGTTGACTGTGGCGTCGGTCATTTCGTATCTCTCCTGCTGTTCAGATCATGCGCCGTCGGTTGCGTTGGTTTGAAGCGCCATGGCGTGCAACTCGTTCCCCATGCGCCCTTTGAGTGCCGCGTAGACCATCTGATGCTGCTGCACGCGGGACTTGCCGGCGAAGGCAGCGGACACAACGGTCGCCGCGTAGTGGTCGCCATCGCCACGCAGATCCTCGATCGTCACACGCGCATCCGGGATGGCCTCACGGATCAGGCGCTCGATCTCGCTCGCTGGCATGGGCATACGATGCAACCTCGACAGGTAAAGCGTGAAGTCTAGCCTGCCATGAAGCGAGGCAACCATGCTTCATGGGCCTCGCGCAACTGATCGAGCGATATAAGAACCTGCCCATCCACTGTCAAACGTCGATCCGCGGTCGTGGTGCCAAGGATGACGGCAAAAATGCTGGAGGCGCGCGCCACGCTGACCACGGCGGCAGGATCGGCGGTGCTGACAATGTAGCGGCCCTGATCCTCGCCGAACCAGAACGCGTGCGGGGCGACGTCATTACGATCCGGCGCCAGTGTGACGCCAAGACCCGCAGCGAGGCACATCTCGGCGATCGCGACCAGCAGGCCGCCATCGGCAATGTCGTGGCAGGCCGTGGCGATGCCGCCCTCGATCAGGCCGCGTACGACGCCGCCATGGCGTTTCTCGAGCCCGAGATCCACCGGCGGCGGCGCGCCCTCTTCGCGACCGCAGAGTTCACGCAGATACAGCGACGCGCCGAGCCAGCCCCGGGTCTCACCGATCAGGACCAGGCTCTCGCCGGCCGCCTTGGGCGCGATGCCGACGATCAGCGAGGCGTCGGCGATCACGCCCACGCCGCCGATGACCGGGGCCGGGAGGATCGCCGTCCCGGACGTCTCGTTGTAGAGCGACACGTTGCCCGACACGACGGGGTAGTCCAGCGCTTCGCAGGCTTGTCTGATTCCGGCGATGCACCCCACGAACTGCCCCATGATCTCCGGTCGCTCGGGGTTGCCGAAATTCATGTTGTCCGTGATGGCAAGCGGCATGGCGCCAGTCGCCGAGATGTTGCGGTAAGTCTCGGCGACCGCCTGCATGCCGCCGAGCTCGGGATCGGCATGACAATAGCGCGGGGTGCAGTCGACGCTCATCGCCAGGGCCTTGCGCGTCCCGGGCACGCGCACGACGCTGGCGTCTCCACCGGGGCGGATCACGGTGTGGCCGCGCACGAGGTGATCGTATTGCTCCCAGATCCAGCGCCGCGACGCCAGATCGGGCGACGCCATCAAGGTCCGGAGCGCCGCGCCGAGCGCGATCACGGGCACGTCCTTTGCCGCGATGATCGGCAGCTTCGGCGTCGCGACCCAGGGACGGTCGTATTCCGGCGCGGCCTCGGAAACCGGCGCGATGGGCATGTCGGCTTCGACGCGCCCCGCCATCTTCAACACCAGGCGACCGGTGTCGGTGAGCGTGCCGATCGTCACGCAATCGAGTTCGTATTTTGCGAAGATCCGCATCGCCGCGGGTTCGGAACCCGGCTTGAGGATCATCAGCATCCGCTCCTGACTCTCGGAGAGCATGATCTCGAAGGCCGTCATCCCGGTCTCGCGCATCGGGACCTTGTCGAGGTGGAGCTCGATCCCGAGTCCGCCTTTGCCGGCCATCTCCGTCGAGGAGGAGGTCAGGCCCGCTGCGCCCATGTCCTGTATCGCCACGATCGCGTCGGTGGCCATCAACTCGAGGCAGGCTTCGATCAGCAGTTTCTCCTTGAATGGATCGCCGACCTGAACGGTCGGGCGTTTTTCCTCAGAGTTCGAATCGAACTCCGCCGACGCCATGGTCGCGCCGTGGATGCCGTCGCGTCCGGTCTTGGCCCCGACATAGACCACCGAGTTTCCTGGCCCCGATGCCCTGGCGTAGAAAATGCGATCGGTCTTGGCGAGGCCGACGGTCATGGCGTTGACGAGGCAATTGCCGTTGTAGCTCGCATGGAAATTCGTCTCGCCGCCGATGGTCGGCACGCCGACGCAATTGCCGTAGCCGCCGATGCCGGCGACGACGCCCGCGACGAGGCTGCGGGTGCGGGGGTGTGCAGGATCGCCAAAGCGCAGCGCATTGAGATTGGCGATCGGCCGCGCGCCCATCGTGAACACGTCGCGCAGAATGCCGCCAACGCCCGTCGCCGCGCCCTGATAGGGCTCGATATACGAGGGATGATTGTGACTCTCGATCTTGAAGATCACCGCGTCGCCATCGCCGATATCGATCACGCCGGCGTTTTCGCCGGGGCCGCAGATCACCCATGGCGCCGTCGTCGGCAGGGTCTTCAGCCACTTCTTCGACGATTTGTACGAGCAATGCTCCGACCACATCACGGAGAAGATGCCGAGTTCGGTGTGATTGGGCGCACGCCCGAGGATCGCTACGGCACGGTCGTATTCGGCGGGCGTCAATCCCATGAGATCGTTGGGGCGCTGGGCGGTCACGAAGCCACCATGTCGACGAGGCCGTCGAACAGTTTCTTGCCGTCGGTCGAGCCGAGCATGGCGTCGATGGCATTCTCCGGATGCGGCATCATGCCCAGGACGTTCTTCGTGGCGTTGAAGACGCCCGCGATGTTGCGGGCCGAGCCGTTCGGATTCGCCTCTGCCGCCACGGCGCCATCGGATCGACAGTAGCGGAAGGCCACCTGACCTTCGCCCTCGAGCCGGTCGAGCGTCGCGGAATCGGCGAAGTAGTTGCCGTCGTGATGGGCAATGGGCACGCGCAAGACCTCGCCGGTCTGATATCGCTGCGTGAAGAGGCTCTGCGAAGTCTCGACGCGCAGATGCACATCCTTGCAGGCGAATTTTAGGCTGGCGTTGGAGAGCAAAACGCCAGGGACGAGCTGCGCTTCGGCGAGGATCTGAAATCCATTGCAGATGCCGAGGATGGGCACGCCCTTGTCCGAGCGGTGGCGGACTTCGCGCATGATCGGCGACTGCGCGGCGATCGCGCCGGTGCGCAGATAGTCGCCATAGCTGAAACCGCCGGGCAGGACGATCAGATCGACCTTCTCGAAGCTGCTCTCGGCGTGCCAGACCAGCAGCGGTCGCGTGCCGGTGGCGTGTTCGATCGCATCGGCGACATCGCCTTCGCGGTTCGAGCCGGGGAAGACGATGACGGCGGATTTCATGATGCTGCGGAGCCCTGATTCATCGACGATCTGACAACGAAGGCTGCGTTGCTCAGCCGATCAACTCGATCGCGTAGTTCTCGATCACCGTGTTGGCGAGCAGTTTGTCGCACATCGTCTTGACGGCGGCCTCGGCCTTGGCCCGGTCGGTTTCCGCGAGGTCCAGCAGCAGATATTTGCCGAGGCGCACGTCCTTGACCTGATCGAAGCCGAGATGCCCTAGGGCGGTCTGGATCGCCTGACCCTGGGGATCGAGGACGCCAGGTTTGAGCGTGACGTGAATCCTTGCCTTCATGCCCGCACTCCCGTCACTGCATCGTCTTCGGACCCTTGAGGTCCTGCGGGCCGCCCTCGGGGAAGATGCCGAGGCGCCGCGCGACTTCGCGATAGGCCTCCTCGACATTGCCGAGATCGCGGCGGAACCTGTCCTTGTCCATCTTCTCGTTGGTTTTCACGTCCCAGAGGCGGGATGTGTCGGGGCTGATCTCGTCGGCGAGGATGATCCGCATCTCGTCATGCTCGTTCCAATGCCGGCCGAATTCGAGCTTGAAGTCGATCAGCTTCAACCCGACCCCGAGGAAGAGCCCCGACAGGAAGTCGTTGATGCGCAAGGCCAGCGCCATGATGTCGTCGAGATCCTGGGTCGATGCCCAGCCAAACGCCGTGATGTGCTCCTCGGCGACCATCGGATCGCCCAGCTCGTCGTTCTTGTAGTAATACTCGACGATCGATCGCGGCAATGCCTGACCCTCGGGCACGCCGTAGCGCTGCGAGAACGAGCCGGCGGCGACATTGCGGATCACGACTTCGATCGGAACGATCTCGACTTCTCGCACCAGTTGCTCGCGCATGTTGAGCCGGCGCACGAAATGCGTCGGCACGCCGATTTCCTCCAGCCGCATCATCAGATATTCGGAGATGCGGTTGTTGAGCACGCCCTTGCCGGTGATCACGCCCTTCTTCTTGGCGTTGAAGGCGGTCGCGTCGTCCTTGAAATACTGCACCAGCGTGCCGGGCTCGGGGCCCTCGTAGAGGATCTTCGCCTTGCCTTCGTAGATCTGTTTGCGGCGGGACATGCTCGTCTCGATTGGGGCCCGGAACCGGGCGTGAAGGCGTCAACGAGGCGCCGGAAATGAGTGCGGCCGCGCAGTCGTGACGCGGCCGAACGCAGCGCGTTATAGCCTCCGGGTGGTGGGGTCGCAACGCCGGGCGATGGATCAATCAGCTCAGAGCGTTACGTCGTGCCAGCGGATCGACTCGGGGTAGCCGTCGGCGAATCTGAAACGCGGCACATGCGGTGGCGGTCCGGCGCGGTCAGGCACCGCGATCAACGCGCTCGACACCGTCCCGAAGCCGGAAGCGAGGTGGAAACGCATCGCGCCGCTCGGGTCGCCGGCATGCGCGCGGCTGGCAAGCAGGTCCTCCCACGCGCGCCAATCGGCCGGCGCCACGTCCGGGACCGCGGCGCTGCGCCAACGGGGCAGATGGAAGGCAATCCGCGGATCACCGGGATCGTCCAGGTCGGAGGCCGTCACCATCGATAGGCCGATGGGGATCTCGGCCAGATGCGGGCGAGCCGGTCCATCGGGCCCGCCGCTCCGCAGCCAGAAGGCGTCGCGGTCGTCGGCGACGACGAGATTGAAGCTGCGATAGGCCCGCGACGCGAGCGCGCCGAGCGCCTCGGCCGCGACGCTGGCATCCGCATGGTCGAGGGCCTCGAGCACCAGCTCGCCGCGCGAGCGCAGACCGGGCGCTGGGCCGAGCGCGTTGCGGCGGTTGAGGATCGCGGCGAGAACGCCGGCATCGTTGAGGCCCAGCCATGAGCCGCCGGCGAGTTCGTCGAGGCCGGCGACCACTTCAGGTCGGTCGGGCCAATGGCGTGCCGGCGCTTGCCACGGCCGATCGCCCATCTCGTCGCGATTGGCGGCGAGCAACAGGGGCCAGGCATGGCCGGGACGCCGGAGAATGACGACAGTGCACATGGCGGGGCGAGGGCGCGTGGGGTGGAGGTGGCGAGAGGTCGAGGGCGCAGCTATATAGCGCCATCCTCAACCGCTAGGCACAAGGTGCGCGTCCCATGACGACCTTCGATGACCGCCAGAAGGGCTTCGAGAACAAATACAAACATGACGAGGAACTGAAATTCAAAGTGATCGCGCGGCGCAACAAGCTGCTCGGGGAATGGGCGGGGCGCCAGCTCGGTCTCGCCGGCGCCGAACTCGACGCCTACGCGAAGAGCGTCGTCATGTCCGATTTCGATAAACCGGGTGATGACGACGTGATGGAAAAAGTGGCCGCGGATCTCAAGGCCAAAGGCGTCGCTGTGGCGGCCGGTGTGGTGCGCGCCGAAATGGAAAAGCTGATCGCGGTCGCCAAGGAACAGTTCATGAAGCAGAGCTGACCCGGGAAGCCGGCGCATGTCGGCGCGCCGGCTTCTTGCGTGCGCGCGCA
>JANNTF010000503.1:0-15632 GCA_031403455.1 Alphaproteobacteria bacterium
CGGCCAGACCCAGGCGTGGCGCAAGGCTGCGGTCACCGCCGCCGCCCAGCGTTCAAGCCACCCACTGGTACCCATCGATCTGGAAGGCCTGGCCGGTGATGAAATTCGGTTCCGCCGTCGCCAGGAAGATGACGAGCTGGCCGATATCGGCCGGGCTGCCGACCCGGCCGAGCGCGATGCCCTTGATCAGCTCGGCCTCGCGCGCGCGGATCACGGCGTTGCCGCCGAGTTCGGTCTTGATCAGCCCGGGGCAGATGGCGTTGATCGCGATGGTCGGCCCCAACTCCTTGGCCAGCGCGCGCGTCAGGCCGAGGATGCCGGCCTTGGCGGCGGCATAGGCGAATTTCGACACCGCGCTGGTGACGCCGCCGGTATAGGCGTTGAGCGAGGACATGCTGACGATGCGACCGGCGCCTTGGCGTTTCATGATCGGCGCGACGGCATGGATGTAGTTGAAGCAACTCTTGAGATTGATCGCGATGGTGCGGTCGAACTCGTCCTCGTTGATCTCCAGCATCGGCTTGGGCATCGACTTGCCCGCGTTGTTGAGCAGAAAATCGATGCGGCCCCAGGCGCCATGCACCTCGGCAACGATATCGGCAGCGCGCGCGAACCGCGCGACATCGGCCTCGTGGATCGAAGCGCGCCGGCCCATGGCGCGAATTTCATCGGCCGTGCGCTCCATTTCTGGGCGCAGCAGATCGACCAGCGCGATGTCGAAGCCCTTTTCGGCCAGCGCATGCGCGCAGCCGCGACCGATTCCGCGCGCGCCGCCCGTCACGATTGCAACCTTCATGATTTCAGCCCCCATGATTGACCCAGCATCAAGCCTTCCCTAGCGTGCCGCAACGGAGAAAGCAGTCGTGTCGTGCGAGGGGATCCTGAACATGAATTTTCGTGTCGGCGTGGACATCGGTGGCACCTTTGCCGATTTCTGCGCGCTCGATGAAATGACCGGGGCGGTCCATACGCTTAAGGTGCTGTCGACGCCGGCGGAGCCCGGTCGCGAAGTGATGCAAGGAATCGACGCGCTCACGCAGCGCTTCGCCATCGCACACGACGCGATCGACTACTTCACCCACGGCACGACCGTCGGCATCAACGCGGTGATTCAGCGCAAGGGCGTCACGCTCAGCCTGTTCACGACCGAAAACTTCGTCGACGTGCTCGAGCTCGCGCGGCTGAAGATGCCCGATCCCTACCACCTGCTCTCGCATCGGCCGGTGCCGCTGGTCACGCGCGAGCGCGTGATCGGGATTCGCGAGCGCATGCTGGCCGACGGCAGCGTCGCCACGCCGCTCGACCATGACTCGCTGCGCGCAGGCCTTGTCCGCGCGCGCGAACTGGGCGCCGAGGGAATCGTGATCTCCTTCCTGCACGGCTATCGCAACGACGCGCATGAGACGGAAGCGAAGCGGCTGATCGGCGAATGGGCGCCCGGCATGCCGGTGTTCTGCTCGTCCGACATTTGGCCAATCATCCGCGAGTTCGAGCGCACCTCGACGGCGGTCGTGCACGGCTACGTTCAGCCGCGCGTGGCGTCCTACATCACTTCCCTGCAGGCGTCGCTCAAGCGGGCAGGCGTGACCGCCGAGCCGCTGACCACCAAATCGAATGGCGGCGTGATGACCGCCGAGCTCGGCAAGACGCAATGCATCCAGATGCTGCTCTCCGGCACGGCCGCCGGTGCGATGGGCGCCGCCTTCGTCGCGCGTCACGCCGATACGCCGCGCGTGCTCGCGCTCGATGTCGGAGGCACCTCGGCCGATGTTTCCGTGATCATCGACGGCGCGCCGAGCTACCGTTCCGGCGAGATGGTCGGCGAGTTCCCGATCTACATCCCCACGGTGTCGGTGACCTCGATCGGCGCCGGCGGCGGATCGATCGCCAAGGTCGATCCCTTCGGCGCGCTCACCGTCGGCCCGGAGAGCGCCGGCTCGACGCCCGGGCCCGCCTGCTATGGCCGCGGCGGCGAACGCGCGACGCTGACCGACGCCTTCGTGGTCTGCGGATTCATGGGCCATGGCGATCTCGGCTATAGCGCGGTGAAGGTCGATCGCGCATGCGCCGAAACGGCCGTGGCCCCGATCGCGAAGGCGCTCGGCCGCAGCGTCGAGTCGGCCGCCGAGGCGATCATCCAGGTCGCCGTGTCGGGCATGTATCGCGAAGTCAGCAAGCTCGCCGCGCATCAAGGCGTCGATCTGCGCGAGTTCGATCTGCTCGCTTTCGGCGGCGGCGGCCCGATGATCGCGTGTTTTCTGGCACGCGAGCTCGGCATGCGCGGCGTCCTGATCCCCACGACGCCCGGCGTGCTCTCGGCGCTCGGCGGGCTGGTCGCCGATGTGAAGAACGACTTCATCAAGACGCTCTATGCGCCGCTGAACGCCGACACGCTCGGGCACCTGCGCGAAAGCTTCGACGGCCTGGCGCGCGAGGCGGTCGCGTGGCTGCGCGATCGTCAGGGGCATGCAGGCGCGACAACGCTGCTTGCGTCCGCCGATCTGCGCTATCACGGCCAGAGCTTCGAAATCGAGACGCCGCTCGAACTCGCGTGGATCGAATCGGGCGAGATCGCCCGCATCGCGGCGGCCTTTCATCGCGAGCACGACCGCATCTACGGTCATGCCGACGAAGCCGCGACGGTCGATATCGTCGCCCTGCGCCTGATCGCGGTGGGGCAGAACGCGAAGCCGAAACTACCGCGCCAGGAAAAGCGCAGCTTCACGCCGACGCCGCAGGCCCAGATCGATGTCCTGCTCGACGGCAAACGCCGGCGGGTGCCGCTCTACCGTCGAACCGATCTCGGTTACGGCCAGAGCTTCAGCGGTCCTTGCGTCATCTACCAGGACGACACGACGAGCGTCGTGACCGACGGTTATGCCGGCAACGTCGATGCCTACGGCAATCTCCATCTCAAGCGCCAGGGCTGAACCCATGTCGATCGATCCCGTCACGCTGCAAGTGCTCGCCAATCACGCCCAGGCGGCAGCCGAGGCGATGGCCTTCACGCTGTTTCGCACCGCGCATTCGACCTTCGTGAAGGAGACCGAGGATTTCACCTCCGGCCTCACGACACCCGACGGCATGACTTTCGCCAGCCCGCGCGATCTCGGCGCGACCTGGTTCATCGGCCTCGATTACGGTAACGCGATCCGCATGATCCCCGATTACAAGCCGGGCGATGTGTGCATCACCAACGATCCCTATTCCGGCTATGTCTGCACCCACACGCCCGATCTGCACATGTGGAAGCCGATCTTCTGGGGCGACGAGATCGTCGCCTTCGCGGTCGGCCATATCCACAACACCGATGTCGGCGGCGCGGTCCCTGCCTCGCTGTCGCGCCAGCTCACGGAGGTGCATCAAGAGGGCATCCGCATCCCGCCGAGCAAGATCTACGAGGAAGGCAAGCTCAACAAGATTCTGCTCGACGTGATGCTCACCAATGTCCGCATGCCCGAGCAGAACTGGGGCGACTTCAAGGCCCAGCTCGCCTCGATGACGACGGGCGAGCGCAAGGTCCACGACATGATCCGCCGCTTCGGCGTCGACGTGTTCCGCCAGGGCGTGAAGGATCTGCTCGATCTCGGCGAGCGGCGCGCGCGCGCGGTCATCGCGGGCATTCCCGACGGCGACTACCGCTTCGTCGATTATCTCGACGAGGACGGTCCCGGCGGCGTGCCCGTGCGCCTCGCGCTCACGCTCAAGATCCAGGGCGACGAATGCGTCCTCGATTTCAGCGGCTCCGACCCGCAGCTGCATTCCTCGCTCAACGTGCCGACCGGCGGCGCCGAGCGGCACATCCTGCTGATGGTCGGTTACACCTATTCGCTCTACACGATCGATCCGACGATCCCGCTCAATGGCGGCATCACGCGGCCGGCGCGCTGCATCATTCCCGAAGGCTCGGTGCTCAATCCAAAATTCCCCGCCGCCGTCGGCATGCGCAGCCTCACCTGCGGCCGGCTGCAGAGCGTGATCCTCGGCGCGTTCCAGGCGGCGATGCCGCAGGCGATGCCCGCGGGGCCGGGATCGAGCGCCGGCATCATGAACGTGAAGACGATCGATTCAAAGACCGGACGCCGGATCATGGCATCGATCAATCCGATGACCGGCGGTGCGGGCGGCTCGTCTTTTGGCGATGGCGCGGACGGGTCGGGCGCCAACTCGTCCTTTCTCAAGAACACGCCCGTGGAGATCAACGAAGCGGAAGTGCCGATCCGCTTCCATAGCTACGGGCTGGTGCCCGATAGCGGCGGCGCGGGCAAGTTCCGCGGCGGTCTGGCGACCGAGCTCGAGTTCCAGCTCTTCTCGCCCAACTCCGTGGTCACCGCGCGCAATCGCGATCGCACGCGGTTCAGCACGTGGGGCGCCGCCGGCGGGTCGCCCGGCGCGACGTCGAGCTTCTGGCGCAACCCCGACTCCAACCACGCCGAGAATCTCGGCAACACCGACGTCGTCAATCTGGATCCGGGCGACGTGATCCGGATCATCGCGGCCGGTGGCGCCGGCTGGGGCGCGCCCACGGAGCGCGACGTCGAGGCCGTGCTGCGCGACATCCAGCAGGGGAAAGTGACGCCGCACGCGGCCGAGCGCGACTACGGGATCGTGCTGCGCGACGGCAAGCTCGACAAGGCGGCGACGGCGGCGGCACGCGCCGCTCTCGCCAAGACGGCCGGACAGCGCCCGCCGGCGCATTTCCACTTCAACGAAGCACGCGATGCGTTCGAGCGCGAATGGACCGACGCGAATTACGATGCACTCAGCGCATCGCTCGCGACGCTGCCGGTGCATTGGCGCCATTTCGTGAAACGCCGGATCTTCGATCGACTCGGCGCGATCGCCGTGCAGGATCGCCGCGGCGACGGCAGCGAGGTACGCGCCGCTTTCGCCGTTGCGGTCGCCGAGTTCCCGGAACTGCGCCACCTCGCCGCGAAGACCGCCGCGGAATGACCTGATCATGGAGATCGACTTCGCAGGACAGACCGTCGTCGTCACCGGCGCGGCGCGCGGGATCGGCAGCGCGATCGTGCACGGCTTCGCCGCGCGGGGCGCGCAGATCTGGGCGTGCGACGTCGCCGCCGAGGCGCTCGCCGCCCTGCCCGCAGGCGTTCATGGCCGTGCCGTCGATGTGACCGACGAGGCGGCGGTGCAGGAATTCGTGCGCGAGGCCGAGGCGCGCAGCGGGCATGTCGACATCCTCGTCCATGTCGCCGGCGGCGTCCGCGGCAAGCGCCAGCAGCCGATCGAGGACGTCAAGACGAGCGACTGGCGCGACATCTACGATGCCAATGTGATGGGCGCCTTCAACGCGGTGCGCGCCGTGGTGCCGGGGATGAAGCAGGCGCATGCCGGCCGCATCGTCATCATCTCCAGCCGCGCCGGCATCACCGTGAGTCTGACGGGAATCCAGAGCTACGCTTCGGCGAAGGCAGCCCAGCTTGGGCTGATGCGCCAGCTCGCCCATGAACTCGGGCCGGCCGGCATCACCGTCAACGCCGTCGCGCCCGGCTTCATGCCGACCTCACCCGATTACGAGCGCCAATGGGCCAGCTATGGCGAGGCGGGCCAGCAAGCCTTGATCGACCGCACGCCGGTGCGCCGGCTCGGCAAGCCGGAGGAGATCGCCTATGCGGTGATGTTCCTCGCCTCGCCCTATGCCGCCTTCATCAATGGCCAGGTGCTGCCGGTCACCGGCGGACCCTAGACATGACGCAGAACCAACCGACTCACAGAGGGAGGGTACCAATGCGATCGCGTTCCTTAGCTAGGCTTGTCGCCATCACCGCGCTATGTCTGGCGCCGATGCTCGCCCTCGCCCAAGGGCGCTACATCCACGCCAACAACAGCCCCTACGACAATCTCGATCCGCATGCGGTCAACGATGTCGGCCGCGCCGCGTCGCGCATCAATCTCTATGACGGTCTCTACCGCTGGGTCGACAACCCGCCGAAGATGATTCCCTGGCTGGCCGAGAGTCACACGGTCACGCCGGACGGGCTCGTCTATACGGTGAAGCTGCGTCGCGGCGTGAAATTCCACGACGGCTCGGACATGACGTCCGAGGACGTCGTCTACTCGATGGAGCGCATGCTCGGCATGAAGAAGGGGCCGGCCAGCTTCTTCCTCGGCACGATCGAGCCTGGCACCACGAAGGCGCCGGACCCGCTTACGGTCGTGTTCACGCTCAAGGCGCCCTCCGCGATCTTCGAGGCGGTCATGCCGGAGATCCAGGTCGTCAATGCAAGCCTCGTGAAGAAGAACGAGAAGGACGGCGATTGGGGCGAGGGCTGGCTATCGAAGAACGATGCCGGCTCGGGCTCCTTCGCGCTGCGTCGCTACGATCCCGCGGTCGGCTTCATCGCCGCGCGCTTCAAGGAGCATTTCCTCGGCTGGGAGCCGGGCAAGAAGTGGTTCGACGAGATCGAGTTCCGTTCGGTGCTCGACACCAACACGCGCGTGCTCGGCCTGATGAAGGGCGATTATCACGGCTCCGACGGCTATCTGCCCTACGATCAGATCGAACGCCTGCGCAAGACCGAGGGCATCCAGGTCCTCGAGGCGGAATCGATGCGCGTCTTCCTGTTCTGCATCAACGCGTCGCGCCCGCCTTTCGACAACGTGCATTTCCGCCGCGCGCTGTCCTACGCCTTCGACTATGACGGCTTCATCAACGACATCCTCAAGGGCTCGGTGGCGCGCAATCCGACCTCGAACCCGAACAACCTCTGGGGCACGCCCAAGGACGTGAAGGGCTATGTCTACGATCTCGAGAAGGCGAAAGAGGAGCTGAAGAAATACGGCGGCCCGCTGCGCCCGATCACGATCAACGCGCTCGCCGGCTTCGCGGAGACCGAGCAGGCCGCCGTGCTGCTGGCCAATGCGCTGCGCAAGATCGGCATCGAGGCGCGCGTCGAGACCTCGCCGTGGTCGATCGTCTCGCAGCGCTTCCTCAAGGCGGACACGATGCTCGACATGGTGCCGCTGTGGAAGAGCACCTTCTACGCCGATCCCAACAACTGGGTCGGCGAGCTGTTCTCGACGCGCTATCTCGGCGGCCGGAACCTGAACTGGTACAGCAATCCCGAGCTCGACAAGCTGACCGAAGCCGCGCTCAAGACCAGCGATCAGGCCGAGCGCGCCAAGCTCTACGACCAGGCGATCCGCTTCGTCGTCGACGAGGCCGCGAATATCTTCGTCTACAACACGAAGTGGTTCGGCCCCTACTCCAACAAGATCGACGGCATCCGCTTCTCCCCAGTCGGCAACGGCCAGGAGATGCGCTGGGCCTATTTCAAATAATCGCCATAACAGGAGGCACACCGATGAAGACCAATCCCCTTGGCATGCTGCTCGCTGCGGCTCTCACGTTCGCGGCGCCCGCGGTCGCGCTGGCGCAAGGCAAGTACGTCCACGCCAACAATTCCCCGTACGACAATCTCGACCCGCATGCGGTCTACGATGTCGGCCGCGCCGCATCACGCATCAACATGTATGACGGGCTGTATCGCTGGGTCGACAACCCGCCGAAGATGATTCCCTGGCTTGCCGAGAGCCATACGGTCACGCCGGATGGCCTGACCTATACGTTCAAGCTGCGGCGCGGCGTCAAGTTCCACGACGGTTCGGAGATGACCTCCGCCGATGTCGTCTACACGATGGAGCGCATGCTCGCGATGAAGAAGGGGCCGGCCGGACTCTTCCTCGGCTCGATCGCACCGGGCACCACCACGGCGCCCGACGACAGCACGGTCGTGTTCACGCTCAAGGAACCTTCGGCGGTCTTCGTCTCGACCGTACCGGAGATCCAGGTCGTGAATGCGAAGCTGGTTCAGCGCAACGTCAAGGACGGCGATCACGGCGAGGGCTGGCTGAGCAAGAACGACGCCGGTACCGGCTCCTTCGTGCTGCGCCGCTACGATCCGGCGGTCGGCTTCGTCGCGGCGAGATTCAAGGAGCATTTCCACGGCTGGGAGGCGGGCAAGAAATTCTTCGACGAGATCGAGTTCCGCTCGGTGCTCGACACCAACACGCGCGTGCTTGGGATGATCAAGGGCGATTATCACGGCACCGACGGCTACCTGCCCTACGATCAGATCGAGCGCCTGCGCAAGACCGACGGCATCCAGATCATCGAAGACGAGTCGATGCGCGTCTTCTACTTCGCGTTCAACACCACGCGGCCGCCGATGGACAACGTCAATTTCCGCCGCGCGCTGTCCTATGCGTTCGACTATGACGGCTTCATCAACGACATCCTCAAGGGCTCGGTGGTACGTAACCCGAGCTCGAATCCGAACAATCTCTGGGGCACGCCCAAGGACATCCAGGGCTTCACCTACGATCTCGAGAAGGCGAAGGCCGAACTGGCGAAGGCCAACGTGCCGATGCGCACGCTGACCATCAATCCGCTGGCCGGCTTCCCGGAGACCGAGCAGGCCGCCGTCCTGTTCGCCAACTCGCTGCGCAAGATCGGCATCGACGTGAAGGTCGAGGCCTCGCCGTGGAACATCGTGTCCGACCGATTCCGCAGCAAGGACACGATGCAGGACATGGTGCCGCTGTGGAAGAGCACCTACTACGCCGATCCCAACAACTGGGTCGGCGAGCTCTTCACGACGCGCCATCACGGCGGCCGCAGCACCACCTGGTACTCCAACCCGGCGCTCGACAAGCTGACCGACGACGCGCTCAAGACCAACGATCAGGCGGCACGCGCCGCGATCTACGACAAGGCGATCCGCCTCGTCGGCGACGAAGCCGTCGGCATCTTCGTCTACAACACGAAATGGTTCGGTCCCTACTCGTCCAAGATCGGCGGCATCCGCTTCTCGCCGATCGGCAGCGGCCAGGAAATGCGCTGGGCGTATTTCAAGTAAGGCGCATGATTCTGCCTGAATCCCCCCTCCCCAGCCCTCCCCCACCAGGGGGGAGAGTCGGGAGGGGGCGAGTGCAGCGGCTGCCATGAAACGCCTCACCCTCATTCTCGCCCGCCTGCTGTGGTTCATCCCGACGCTGATCGGGCTGATCGCGCTCGTGTTCACGATCTCGCACATCATCCCCGCCGATCCGGTGCGGGCGATCGCGGGTGACCAGGCGACGGCCGAGCAGATCGCGGCGCTGCGCACCAAGCTCGGATTCGATCGCCCGCTCTGGGAGCAGTTCATCACCTATCTCGGCAAGGTCGCGACCGGCGATCTCGGGACCAGCCTGTTCAGCCAGCGGCCGATCGTCGAGGATCTGATGACCCGCCTGCCGGCGACTCTCGAACTCGGCATCGGCGCGGTGCTGCTCGCGGTGCTGATCGGCGTGCCGCTCGGCGTGATCAGCGCCGTCTACCGCAACACGCTGCTCGATCACGTCGTGCGCGTGATCTCCGTGTCGGGACTCGCCATCGCGAGTTTCTGGCTGGCGATGGAGTTGCAGCTGCTGTTCTCGATGCGGCTCTCCTGGACGCCGCTTTCCGGCCGCATCTCCGGCTTTCCGCCGGAGGGCAAGTCCGGCTTCCTGATCGTGGACGCGTTGATCGCCGCGGATTGGGAAGCGCTGGGCGACGTGCTGCGCCATCTGGCCCTGCCCACCCTCACGCTGTGCTTGCCCGCGGCCGCGCAGCTCGTCCGACTCACGCGCGCCGGCGTGCTCGAGGTGATCAATTCAAACCACGTGCTCTATCAGCGCGCGATGGGATTCCCGGAGCGCACGATCATCTGGAAATACGTGCTGCGCGCCGCCATGACCGCGACCATCACGCAGATCGGCCTGATCTTCGGAGTCTATGTCCTGGCCGGGGCGATCGTCGTGGAGACGGTGTTCGACTGGCCGGGCATCGGCTTGTTCGCCGTCAATTCGATCCTGCGCTCGGACTATAACGGCATCATCGGCTTCACGATCTGGGCGGGCATGATCTTCATCGTCGTCAATCTGGTCGTCGATCTCGTGCATACCTTCGTGGATCCGCGGATCGTGCGATGAGCAATCGTCGCTTCGGAGTCGTGCGCCGCTTCCTGCGCGACCGCGCCTCGTTCCTGGGCGCCGCGATCGTCCTGGCGTTGATGTTCTGCGCCGTCTTCGCGCCCTACCTGGCGCCGCATCCCGACGACATCTACGATTTCCACACCGCCAATCGCCTCAAGCCGCCGAGCTGGCTCAATCCCTTCGGCACCGACCGCATGGGCAGCGATCTGATGTCGCGCATGATGTTCGGCGCGCGCACCACATTGACCATCTGCTTCATCGCCGTCGGCGCCGCCTGCATCGTCGGCATCCCGATCGGCGTCATCGCCGGCTATTACAAGGGTTGGTTCTCGGAGCTGCTGATGCGCATCGCCGAGATCTTCCTGTCGGTGCCGCAGATCGTGCTGGCCATCGCGATCTCCCAGACCCTCGGGCCGTCGATCGAGAACGTCGTGCTCTCGCTCGCCGCGTCGTTCTGGCCATTCTGGGCCCGCCTCGCCTACGCCGAGACGCGCTCGATCAAGAACGAGGTGTTCATCGAATCCGCCGTCGCGCTGGGCTGCTCGGGGCCGCGGGTGATGCTGCTGCATGTGCTGCCGAACATCGCCTCGCCGCTGATCGTGCGCACCTCGATCGGCATGGGCGTCACGATCCTCAACGCGGCCGTGCTCGGCTTCCTCGGTCTGGGCGCACCGCCGACCACGCCCGAATGGGGCCGCATGATCAACGAGGCGCGCGAGTTCCTGCCCGAGGCGTGGTGGTACGTGACCGCGCCCGGCCTCGCGATTTTCTTCGTCGTGATGGGATTCAACCTGCTCGGCGACGGTCTGCGCGACATTCTCGATCCGCGCATTCGTCGTGGCGGAGCGCGTCGTGGCTGAGGCGCTGCTCGCGGTCGACGATTTGTCGCTGAGCTATCGCGTCGAGGCCGGGCTGGTGCGCGTGCTCGACGGCGTGAGCCTCACGATCGCCGCCGGCGAGATCGTCGGCCTGGTCGGCGAGTCCGGTTGTGGCAAATCGACCCTCGGCCGCGCCATCCTCGGCGCCTTGCCGCGCGGCGGCATCGACATCCATGGCGGCGCGATCCGCTTCGCGAACCAGGATCTGCTGGCGATGTCCGAGCAGGACGCCGCGCGCAACATCCGCGGCCGTGCGATCACGCTCATCCCGCAGGATCCGTTCACATCGTTCAACCCGCTCTTCACGATCGGCGGCCAGATCAGCGACCTCGCGCGGTTCAAATGCGCGGCGCTGTCCAAGGCGCAGCGCGAGACGCGCATCCTCGAATTGCTCGACGCGGTGCAACTCCCGCAGCCGCGCCAGATCCTGGCGAAATATCCGCACGAGGTCTCCGGCGGACAACGCCAGCGCCTGATGATCGCGATGGCCCTGCTGCCCGGCCCGAGCCTCATCGTGGCGGACGAACCGACCACCGCGCTCGACGTCACGATCCAGGCGCAGATCCTCGGGCTGCTGCGCCGGCTCGCCAACGATCATGGCTGCGCCGTCCTGTTCACGACGCATGATCTCGGCGCCGCCTACGAGATCTGCGATTCCGTCGCGGTGATGTATGCCGGGCAGAACGCCGAGGCCGCGCCCGTCGACGTGTTCTTCCAGCGCCCACGCCACCCGTACACGCAAGCGCTGCTGGCCAGCCTGCTCGATGGCAGCGGGCGGCTTCAGGGCATTCCCGGCGAAGTGCCAAACCTGCTGGCGCCGCCGCATGGCTGTCGATTCAATCCCCGCTGCGCGCGCGCGATCGATCCGTGCCGCGCCCGGCGCCCGCGCTTCGATGGCGGCATCGGCGATCACCGCCTGGCCTGCCACAATCCGGCGGAGACCTCCCGTGGCTGAGCCGGTGGCGCCGATCCTCGAGATCGATGGGCTGTCGAAGATCTTCCCCGTGCTGGGCAGTTTCGGCCGCGTGAAGGCGCGGCTCCATGCCGTCGACAATGTCAGCTTCGCGCTCGCGCCGGGCGAGGTTCTCGGCCTTGTCGGCGAGTCCGGCTGCGGCAAGTCGACGCTTGGCAAGACGATCATGGGCATTCATGAACCCAGCGCCGGCGAAGTGCGCTTCGACGGACGCGTCATCGCGGGAAGCGGGATCCGGCGCGACAACGCGATGCGCGCGAAGGTGCAATATGCCTATCAGGATCCCGGCGCCTCGCTCGATCCGCGCTGGAAGATCCGCGACTCGCTGCACGAGCCGCTGATCGTCCACACCACCGGCTCGCGCGCGACACGCGACGCGCAGGTGCGCGAGATCGTGCGTCTGGTCGGATTGCCGGAAGGGCATCTCGATCTCTATCCGCACGAGATCTCCGGCGGGCAGCAGCGCCGTGTCGGATTGGCGCGTATTCTCACGCTGCGCCCCAGCGTCGTCGTTCTCGACGAACCGACCTCGGGCCTGGATGTCTCGGTGCAGGCCACCGTGCTCACGCTGTTTCGCGACCTGCAGCGCGAGTTCAATCTGACCTACATACTCGTGAGCCACGATCTGGCGGTCGTGTGCACGATGTGCGACCGCGTCGCGGTCATGTATCTCGGCAAGCTGGTGGAGATCGGCCCCACCGAGGCGATCTTCGCCAATCCGCAGCATCCCTATACGCGCTCGCTCCTCGCCGCCACGCCACGCATCGGCGGCGCGCGCATCACCAAGGATTTCGCGCTGAGCGGCGAGCCCCCCGATCCGACAAATCTGCCCAGCGGGTGTCGCTTCCGCACGCGATGCATCAAGGCGCAGCCACGCTGCGGCGCCGAGGAGCCGGAACTGGCGACGAGCGCCGGCACCGAAGCTGCGTGTTTCTTTCCCGGCGCCACCGCCTGACGACAGGCCGACTCTCCTCCCAGGTCGTGCGAAGCACGGCGAGGGAGGAGCGGTCAGTTCGCTACCAGCCGTTCCATCAGGACGCGGATCTCGTCGTCGGAGAGCTGGTCGGCGGCGGCGCCGATCTGGATCTCGCCCATGGCGACGCCAGGCACCTGCGTCGGCCTGATGTGATCGAACAGCCAGACGCCGCTGTCGCGCGCGATCTCCACCACCCGCGATTCAAGCGCCGCCGCGTCGCCGAGCATGAAGATCTGGAAGGCATTCGTATGCGGCGGATCGGGAAAGATCCGGATGATGTCGATCCCCGCGACGAGCTTCGCGATCGCCTGCGCGCGGGCGCGGTACTGCGCCATGCGCGGCAGGTGCGTGCGCAGGCCCTGCTGCGCGGCGATCGCGTAGGGATAGATGCTCCACAGCTCCGCGCCGTACCGATGGCGCCACGGCGCGGTCGCGTCGATGAAGCGCTGGCTGCCGGCGAGCGCGCAACCCGCCAACCCGCCGAGACCCTTGTAGAACGAGACGTAGATGGACTCGCCAAGCGCGCAGATCTCGGCCAGAGACCGACCATAGAAACCCTGCGACTCCCAGAGCCGCGCACCGTCGATATGGATGGCGGCACCCGTGCCGCGGCCCCACTGCGACAGCGCCACGAGTTCGTCCCAGTTCGGCAGGACGAAGCCGGCATTGCGCAACGGCAGCTCGACCACGAGCGCGGCGACGGGTGTCTGCACGTCGGCGACGTCCTGCACACGCAGCGGCGTTTTGGCGATGCCGCGCCGCACGGGGATCAGCTGATCGAGCCGCTCATACGCCGCCTGTTCGTCCTGATCGATGTGGCATTGCGGATGGAGCAGCACCGCCGAACGGCCCTTGAGGTCGCCCCAGGTCCGCAGCGCGACGAGCTGCGCGATCACGCCCTTGGGCATGAAGATCGCGGCCTCCTTGCCGAGCAGCGTCGCGATTTCGCGCTCGAGCGCCTGGACGACTTCGCCGGCACCGTATTCGTCCGGTGGCCCATCGGGCGTCAGCTCGGCAATCGCGCGCAACTCGCTGCGCATCGAGCGGATGCCGTGGCGCGACAAGGAACGCTGGCATGCGCCGCGGACGCGACGCTTCTCGTCATATGTGACCATGCGTCCCGACTAAGCTTGCAGGTTGAGGGGTGGAAAGCGATAGACGCTCTCGGCATTGCGCACGAGCACGCGCGCGCAGGTCGCCTCGTCGCCCGCCCACTCGATGAAGCGATCGAGCAGCACGGCGCTGTCGGGTTTGGATGTCTCGGTCGGATGGGGCCAGTCGGTTCCCCAGAGCATGCGCTCCGGCGCCAGGCGCAGGAACGCCTGGGTGAGCGCACCGACATCCGCGTAGCTCGGAGGACCATGCCTCGAGAAATGATAGCCGGCACTGAGCTTCACCCAGGTATTGCCGTCGGCGACGAGATCCGCGAGCACCTGGAAAGCGGGATGCTTCACGCCCTCGGCCATCGGAATGCGGCCGAAATGATCGAACACCAGACGCGCCTTCAGAGCCCGCAGCCGCGGTGCCGCGGCGACGATGAGATTGGCATCGAGATGGAGTTGCAGATGCCAATCCATTTCGACCACGCGGGTGGCGAGCCATTCCAGACGATCGAATTCGCTGCGCGACTGGCCCACGGCCTGGAGACGCACGCCGACGGCCCCGGCCTGCGCCATCGCCTCCAGCTCGTCGCGCGTTTCATCGCCGGTGATGAGGACGACGGCGCGCGCCGTATCCCCGAGCTGGGCGACCGCATCGAAGGTGCAGCGATTGTCGACGCCATAGACCGAGGGCTGGACGACGACGCTGCGCGCGATGCCGAGACGATCGCGGAAGCCGCGATACGCCGCCGCCGTCGCGTCGGGCGGCCGATAGGTTGCGCCGCTTATCGTGGTGAAGCGACTGTCATAGACGTGGTGATGGCAGTCGACCGCTCCCGGCGGCGCGACATGGCTTGGCGCGGATACGACGGGCAATGAGGCGCTGATTGCCATCGCTCAGCCGAATGGCGTGGGATCGATGAAGCGTCGGACCACATTCGTCATCATGCGGGTCAGTAGATCGTCATAACCGTCGATCGGCAAGGAACCCACGAAGTTCATGGACCCGACCGAGAAGACGGCGCCGCCGGCGGGAGTCTCGAAGAACACCATGTCCGCGCGGATGAGGTCCTCGAGCCTGGCCGGCCAGTAATGGTCGAGCCGGTCCTCGTTGACCGGTTTGAACTGCGGATGATCGACGATCGCCGTCGCGACGATCAGCGCGTGGCGCGGCGTGCCATGTCGTACATCCGCGCGATCGAGTTCGTGCCCCGCCGCGCCGCCGCCCATGTAGCCGCGTTCGCCCAGCTTCACCCCGGGCTTCAACTCCGCTTCGAGCCCGTCGCGCAGAAAGGCGACGCGCGCGTCGGTCATGGCGTCGTTCACGGTGTAGGGAAACCCGAGATAGATCCCCTGACTCGAGAAGCCGTTGCCGACAAGGCGATGCGCGGGCCTGCCGACGCGCCGCCACAGCCCGCCATAGCTACCGTCGAAACTGTGATAGGCCTCGCCCACTTCGGTCGGCCAGGCGCGGATGCCGGTCTCGGCGCGCCGCACCTCCAATGCGTACGGCGCCTGCGGATGAAACACGGTCTTCCAATAGAAGCCATTGCCGCCGAGATACATCAGCCGTCCGCCGCGCGCGAGAAAGCCTTCGAGGCCATCGAGCATCTGCGGGGTATGATATTCCGGGTGCTGGCAGGCGATGATCAGGCTGTAGGATTTCAGCAGCTCGACGCCCTCGGCATGCAGATCATGGTCGGTGATGACGTCGTGCTCGATGCCTTTGC